>JAPULP010000275.1 GCA_027294815.1 Gemmatimonadota bacterium
CTGTACCGGCCGCCCCACGGCGAACAGCAGCGAAAACAGTGCACCCGTGGCACCACTGACAAAGTACAGCTTCAACAAACGGCCACCACCCAGCTGCGTTTCCAGACGCGGGCCCACGACAAACAACACCAACATGTTGAAGAAGATATGTGGCAGGTTGGCATGCACGAACGTGTATGTAATTGGCGACCAGGGTTGTCGAATAACGAGCAGCAGATGGGTGTGCAGAGCCAGCAGACTGCCAACGCGGTCGCCACCGGCGACGACGCTGGTAAGAAGGAACACCACTACATTGGCGAGAACAATCCTGCGTACCCAAGGTGTCATCCACGATCCCATGTTTGGCATTGGCCGCTAACGATCTCACAACCCACTACGGCCACAGAATCTAACAGGATTCGCCGCTTAGCCGCTTCCCGGCGACTCACTCTCCACCGCCGCCAGGACCCGCTGCAACATGGCGTCCACCGCGCTGCCCTGAATCCATCTGATGACCACCACGAGGTCGTGGTCCGGATCGACCCACACGACGTTGGATCCCCCACCGAGGGCCGCAAAGCTCGACGCCGGCGCGCTGGGCCATTGTTGCTGATCGGTGTTGAGCCACCACATGTACCCGTAATTGGGTTGGATGTCCGTCGGCGTGGTAGTGGCGGCGATCCAGTCTTCCGGGAGAAGCTGCTCGTCGCCCCACCGGCCCCGACGCAGGTAGAGGTAGCCGTACCGCCCCTGATCGCGCGCGCTGATCCACATGCCACCACCCCAGTGCCCACCCCCGCTGACCGACTTGATCGTCCGGCCCTCGACCTCGACGTCGGAGTTGTGGTATCCGTGCCACTCCCACGTATCGGTGGCACCGATGGGCTCCATCACCCGTTGCCAGAGCACGTCGGGCAACGCACGCCGCCACACCCGTAGGGCAGCCAGCGCGGTCCTATTCACGCGGACGTCGTTGTACTCCCAGAACGTGCCCGGTGTTTCGAGCTGCCGGTCGCGTCCTCTCCGACGGTCGGCCACGTCCGGTTTTCCAAACAGCTCGCCCTTCCATTCGTTGGTCTGCTGCAGCAGGTGCCGCCAGGTGATCTGGGCGTTGTGCGGAGCGTCGAAGCCGCCGTCGTCCACGTAGTCACCGACCGGATCGTCGACACTTCGAATCAAGCCATCCGCAACGGCCAGCCCGACGGTCGTCGACAGGAAACTCTTCGTCACGCTGTAGGTGACGTCGACGCGCTTCGTATCACCCCATTCGGCAACGATGTAGCCATGCCGAACGACCAAGCCGGCCGGCCCGCCACGGGGTTTCAGATCTCCGATCAGGGCGGCGTACGGATCGTCCCCGGCCCGCGACCGCATCCACGATTCCAGATCGCGCGGGCTGTTCGGTTCGTTTTCGATGGCAAACGCAACCGCTTCGGCGAGCACCGCACTGTCCATCCCCACCTCCCTAGGCGCTCGATACTGCCAGGCGTCTCCCGCACCCGGAAAGTAGGTTGCGTCCGGCGGGGCCGACGAGCATCCGGGCAACAAGGCCACCAGCAACAACACGTAAATGGATTTCTTGATCACCATGTCTCCGATCTCGCAGCCCTACGGGATAGTCGTGACGGTACGACGTGGGACAGACCGCAGCAAGAGCCAACCTGGGAGCCACAGGTTGACGCCTGTTCCGGAACCCCTTAAGTATGTCCAATGCAGAATATTCGTGTTCCCATGACGGAAATGGTTTCCACCTGCTGCTGTCCGCAGACCTCAGAGGAGGTCGGACCCGGCTAAGTGTAAAACTCTGTTTACTAGACAAACCAGCCGCCCACCTCCGATGCTCGAGGTGGGTTTTGTGTTTTGGGGGTGATTTGGTAGGAACTGCGACGACAGCACCAACGGAAGACACCACCGAACCGACGGTGTGGGGCTTGATCGGCAACACACCGTTGATTCCAATCGCTACCGACGCCGCTCGGGACACCGGCGGTCGGTTGTTCCTCAAGGCCGAGTGGCTGAATCCGGGTGGCTCGGTCAAGGATCGGCCCGCGCGCGAGATCATGAGGGTCGGGCTAGCGGAAGGCGCACTTCCGAGGAAGCGGCTGCTGGACGCATCCAGTGGCAACACCGCCGTCGCGTACGCGATGCTCGGTGCGGCGGCGCGTATTGGTGTGACGGTGTGCGTCCCGGCGAATGCGTCCTCAGAGCGCTTTCGGCTTCTGGCCGTCTTCGGCGCCGAGGTGGTGGAAACGGACCCGATGGAGGGAAGCGACGGCGCTATCCGGCGAGCGCGAGAACTGGCGGCCGCGGAACCCGAACGCTATTGGTATGCCGATCAATACGGGAATCGCGCCAATCCCGTCTCCCATTACCGCACCACCGGACCCGAAATCTGGCGGCAGACCGGTGGGGCCATCACCCACCTCGTGGCGGGCGTCGGAACGAGCGGTACCCTGATGGGAGCGGGCCGCTTCCTGAAGGAGAAAAGTTCCGACGTGCAACTCATTTCGGTGGAACCTGACGCCGCGTTTCATGGGTTGGAAGGCCTGAAACACATGGCCAGCGCTCTGGTGCCGGGGATCTATGACCCCTCGTTGATAGATAGGCAGGTCTTTGTCGATACGGAGTCATCCGAATCCGCGGTTCGGACTTTGGCGCAAGAACGGGGCCTGTTCGTGGGATGGTCCACCGGGGCGGCGTTGGTCGCATCCGACCAACTGCTTGGCGAAGGTGACGCTACCGTGGTGGTTGTCGCGCCCGATGGTGGGGGGCGGTACCTGTCCGAAACTCGGCGTTGGGCACGGGGGTGACTGTGCAGATTACGCGTACCGCGCTCGAAGCGATCCGCCAGCATCTGACGGCGGCATATCCGCTCGAGGGATGTGGGTTCCTCCTAGGAGAGCCGGGGTCGGATGGGGAAGCGCTCGTGCGGTCAGCCCTGGTCCGGGACAACAAGCGCGTCCCAGACGGCGCGGGGCGCACGCGTTACCTTATCTCCCCCGACGATTTTCTTGCCGCTGAGCGAAACGCGGCCGGTCTGGACCTTCACATCACGGGGACGTACCACTCGCATCCGGATGTGGCGGCACAGCCGTCAACGTATGATTTGGAACACGCATGGCCGTGGTATCGCTATCTGATTCTGTCAATCATCGATGGGGCCGTGAGGGAGGAACGGGTTTGGGAACTCCGCAGTGATCGTTCCGGTTTCATCGAGCACACCTTGCACGTGAGGGAGCAGTAAGATGCCAGTGACCGTACACATTCCGACCCCGCTGCGGCCGTTCGTCGGTGACCGGGCCCGCGTGGAGGTGGAAGCGCAAACCGTTGCCGAAGTCCTCGAGCGGTTGACTACCGAACATGAACAACTCAAGACCCATTTGTTTCAAAATGACGGAACAGTGCGAGGTTTCGTGAACCTCTTCCTGAACGACCGTGACATTCGCGAGCTGAACGAGGGTGACACCCGCACCGTTGACGGGGATGAGCTTTCGATTGTCCCGAGCATTGCCGGCGGAGCGACGACCACCCAGTCTACCCTGCCGGAACTGTCGCAGGCGGAAATCCTGCGGTATTCGCGCCACCTCATTCTTCCGGAGGTCGGCATGGACGGGCAGCGCCGCCTCAAAGCCGCCCGCATTGCCTTGGTCGGGATCGGAGGTTTGGGGTCGCCGGCGGCCTTGTATCTTGCCGCGGCGGGAGTGGGAACGCTCGGGCTGATCGACTTCGACGTCGTCGAGGAGACAAACCTGCAGCGGCAAATCATTCACGGGACGAGCACGGTCGGACAATCAAAACTCGATTCCGCCGAGGCCCGTATCCAAGACCTCAATCCCCACACCCACCTCGAGCGTTTCGACACCCGTCTTACATCGGACAATGCGCTCGAGATTCTGCGGGATTTCGATGTGGTGGTGGACGGCACCGAC
>JAPULP010000276.1 GCA_027294815.1 Gemmatimonadota bacterium
GGTGGTATTTGCCGAGTGGCGCAAGCTATCGGCGTTGACCATGACAGAGTGGTCCACGGCCTGACGAGAAGCTTTCGGGGGCGCGGCTTCATACGAGGGTATCGGAAGCAACCATGCGCCGGCATGTTGCGGTTGCTGCACCGCCGCCTCGGACAGGATCAGTCGCAACTCGAGCGACGGGCCATCGACGGCGGTCGACTTCGTCAACGGCTGGGACCGGCGATAGTGTGTCCCGGAGCGATGCTGAGTCCTCATTATTTCTGGGTTTTCCCGATCCTCACCTACGCGCCCGAGCGTTTGATTTCCGCTTTGCGTGATACGGGCTTCGATGCGACTGCGGGACGCAGCCTCGACGTCGTAGAAAGGGCGACAGGTCGCAGTGACGGAGATAATTCAAATGCTCGTGCCGTGCTTTCTCACATGGTCTTCCTGCCCTTTTATCCGGAGATGACCGACGAAGCTTGGGCGAACATGGCGGATGTAGTGAATGAGGTAGCGGGCCGGTCAGACAGCAACTCCGTTCCAGCTACTTCGGCGGAATAAGACTACCAGGATTGAGTATCCCGCTCGGGTCGAGAGATTGTTTTACCGCGCGCAGCGCGTTGACGCCTGCGGTCGAGAGTTCCTGCTCGATCCAGGGCTGATGCTCGTACCCGACGGCATGATGGTGTGACAACGCTCCACCGCACCGCATCATCTCATCGGTTGTAGCTCGCTTGATGGTATTGAACTGCTCGATCATTTCTTCGGGTGACGAGCCGTCCCGTGCTCGAACGGCGAGGGTGTAATAGAGACACGCACCGGTTTCGTAAAGATGCGATATATGGCAGCCCAGGTAATAACCACTGCGGCCGGTCACCCGCTCGACCGTCTGCTTGATGGCGGCGGTCACAGACCGATGTAATGGCATGAGGTTAGACCACGCTGTCGATGTTTCGAAGGAGTCCGCGATGGCTCCGTAATCCATCAGGTAGTCACGCAAGTACGGTACGTCGTAACGGGATTCTTTCCAGGCCTCACCGGGTCCGGTGCCAAGGTCAAATCCGCGATGGCGCCGACAGAGCTTCAACACCTCTCTCTTCAATTGCCGCGCCTTCTTCCTGCTGCCCTCAAAAGCCACGACCAGCGCGGCGGGACTGCCGTATCCCCGGAGCTTCAGGACTCGCCTTCCGTATTTTTGAACGAGTCTCTTGATCCCCGTTACCGGACGCTTAGCCACGAACATCAATTCGGTCTCGCGCTCGTCACTGAGGCGTGCCAAACTCGGTATCCAACCGCGCTGCACGCAATCGAGGATCGCTCGGTAGCCATGGTCGAATGATGGGAAGAGCAGAAGCCGGTAATCCTCGAAGTCGGGCACAGGGTGGACCCGCATGGTTGCCTGTGTAATGATCCCGAGTGTCCCCTCGGAACCGACGATCAATTGATTCAGATCAGGTCCGGTCGACGCAGCCGGTACTGGTTTTGTTTCTACCGTGCCGGTAGGGGTGACCACCCGCATCCCGATCACCATGTGCTCGATCTTCCCGTACGCGTTGGACTGGGTACCCGCAGATCGAGTGGCGAGCCATCCCCCCAGCGTCGAGTACACAAAGGAGTCTGGATGGTGGCCAAGTGAGAGACCGATCTGATTGAGGGCTTCCTCGATTTGCGGACCAAACATCCCGGGTTGAAGATCGGCAGTCATGGACTCGCGGTCGACGTTTAGCAAGCGATCCATGCGCCGCATGTCGAGGGTGACGGCCATTCGTTCTTTCTGGTCTGTGGGCTCAACGCAGCCGACTATGTTTGTGCCTCCACCAAAAGGAATCAGACACACATCGTGCTCCACGGCGCACTCAACGACCCGCTCGACATCTTCATGGGAATGTGGATAGAGAACCATGTCCGGAGGATGGTCAATTATGCCGGCACGCAGGCGTACTAGATCGCGGTAACTACGGCCGTAGCTGTGGGCAATACGGTCGTTGTCATCTACGTGGACTTGATCGTCCTGGAATTGTTCTGTGATCTGCTGCTCGAACGCCGCATTCTGCCGGCGCGGTGGTAGGATGATGGATTCGCGGCTAGCGTGCGGCGTGGTTGGCTGTGGGTCAGTTATTTCCGCCGTCTTGCAGATCCAAGCCCAGAAGTCGGGCCGCCCATCCATGTGGTATTCGTGGCCTTCTGGCCCCCAGCCCCACCACTTGTGCCGATATTCCTCGTCGCTCATCCGTCCGGGTTTCTCAACGAGGAGAATGTTTTGACGAGATCTCACTTTGTCGCGACGACGACTTCAACATCCGTCGGAGCCCCGGAACGTGACGCTCGACAAAATATTCGGACCAGTCTATGCAAGCCACATCAAACGGGAACTTCGCCTGGTCGTCGGCGCTGAGGCTCTCGAACAGGGCCTGGGCCTTGTCCGTCAGAAACCGCGGACTGTGCGACGCGTAGAAGCCGTAGTGAGCGAAGAACTCGCGCAGGCGTCTGATGGTTCCAATCCGGAGGGCCGCCCACCGCGCACGGTGTTCCAGCCCCAAGCGCGAGCACACGAACCGCAACACGACGAGGGCTCGTCTCTTCCACTCCAGCGTGCGCTCGAACCTTTCGATGGGAATGATCTTCACGGGTTTCGGCAAAATCGGCTGCCCACCTCGCTCATACAGCGGGTGTTCATGAAGCGCCTTGTGTACTGCTGCATTGAGCTCGCGATGGGTAAGCGGGTTGCGCGAACTGCTGGCGATTTGATAGACGTCGCACCGGTCAAAAGCACGACGCGGTGGGATGGCGGCAAGGATGGCGTTGGCAACCATGTCGCAGGGAACTAGGTCGAGAATGTTCTCGTCACGACCTCCGAACTCCGGCAACTTGCCCTTGCCCATTGCCACAATCAGATGATTTCCCATGCGTAGTCCCTCAATCCAACCCGGAACTGGCTCGGTGAAAGTGCTCTCGATGATAGCTGGGCGTACGATGGCGAGCGGTACGTCGCCTCGGTCTCGCACAAGCAGCTGCTCACCGAGTGATTTAGTGAAGGGATACGGGTCCACCCAACCGTGCCGGCGTGAGATTTGCTTGCCGAGATGGGCCACGGCGTTGTTGGCAAACTGCTGGCGATCGCGGACAATTCTGTCGTTCGTGAGGGTCGAACGAACGACACCAGCGAACACTTTGTTATCGCGATCGCCGGCGGCAACTTTCTCCCTGATGCTCGCGCACTGCTCGAGCATGGAGGTAATCTCACTGTCCACGTCGAAAACAGGGGGCAGGCCATTCTTGAAGGTCGCGACGGTGTGTCCGCTCGGCATGACCTCTTCGGCGATGTCCCCTTCTCTGATGCCGTTCACGTAGCAGGTGGATACGTGCAAGACTGGGATGTTGCCCGCATCCTTGGCGAGCTGCAACACGCGGCCGGGGCCAAGTGTGTTGACGTTCAGTGCACGGTCGAGCTGCTCGCCGAACTCGCATGCCGCCGCGCTATTGATGATGCACGTGACGTTTGCCGCGATTTCTGCGTATTCCTCCGCCGACAGCCCCAGCCGATCCTTCGTCAGGTCACCCTGAATCGGCCACACCTTGGAGCCCACGAGATTGTCAAATTGACCGTCGTGCAGCGCCCGCAGCCGGTTGAATATCGATGAAACGATGACTTCGCGGGCGACGCGCTCACGCGCCGACGCGAACCGGCCCGGACGAACCAGCACGTAAACACGGCCAACTTCCGGAATGGCACGGATGATTTTCTCGAGGATCGATTTCGCCAAGAACCCCGTGGTGCCGGTGAGGAGAATGTTTTCACCACGGAACCGATCGGTGATCGACGCGGATGAGTTTTGCGGGGACATGACCCTCCGGTTTGTACGTTTCAGCAACAGCACAGCAAGGTAGCTCTGCGTGCGTGATATTTAAACCCGAATGACCGTATCTCCTTACACTACAGGTAGTTACGGCCCCCGGCGGGCGCGGCGTGAGCGGCCGTCCGTCCGCTGCACCCAGAGGCGACGTTGGCGTTGCTCCGGGGAAAGGGCGATCGCCAGCCGGGCTGAGTAGATTTCTCCTCACCCATCGACGTTTCCGGCGAGTATGACGAACGCACCCAACAAGAGTGTCATTGCGGCATTTGACTTTGACGGAACGCTGACGACCAAAGACAC
>JAPULP010000277.1 GCA_027294815.1 Gemmatimonadota bacterium
GTGTGTTGTTCGAGTGCCTCGCCGGACGGCCACCTTTCCATGCTGTTCGCGAGCAGGCGGTTCTCAAGATGCACCTGGAAGACGCCGCGCCCGATATCCGCGAACAACGCAAAGACGTACCTGAGGGGCTCGCAATGGCCATCGAAAAGGCCGTAATGCGCGAGCGGGAGGACCGTTGGCAGGAGGCGGCCCACATGAAGGAGTCGCTTTCGATGGCGTCGCCTGAATAGATTGTAAGTCGTTATAGTACAATATTTTATGGACTTCCAACAATTAGTCCAACCGCGGCGTCCAACAGACAGAGCCCAAACATTGGGGCGCACGCTTTTCAGGAGCACAGCCGGATGATGAGAAGAGGAGTTCTTGCACTCGCTCTGGTCACTGCCACCACGCTACCCGCCGATGGCCAGGAGTTGAGCCGCCGGCATCGTGAAGCGCTGGCCGACAGCTTGGCGCGGCTCGATATCGGGATTACTTGGGCCGAGGCCCCCGACGTCACCGTTGTGACCCGGAACGCTGCCGTCATCAAGGGCCGGCGGCTGAGTGGGCGAAACGGGGGGGCCTCGAGTGGGTGGTTCATCGCCGTGGTGGGCCGTACTCAGGGTCAATGGGTTGTGGCGGAGATGTTTAGCTCGGCGAGACCGGTGCCCACTCCCATGCCGACCCCCATGCCGACGCCCACCCCGACACCTACGCCGACTCCGAGGGCCACCCCGACGCCGACCCCGACGCCAACACCGTCGCCCTCACCGTCCCCGTCGCCTTCGCCATCCTTCTCGCCGTCTCCGCACGGCATATCGTTCGGCGGTCCGTTCCGGAGCGTAGAGGAGTTGCCGGTGCGCAACGGCACCTTACGCGTGGAGGCCATTAACCCGCGGGGTCTCGCCTATCGCGCCGGCGTGCGGGTTGGCGACATGATCACGGCGATCAATGGCGAGCTCGTCTCTCGTTACAACAAGGGGGCGCTGTTCAACAACCTGTCCGACAGGGCTATGCGGAGCGTGGAAATCATGCGGAACGGACAGCGGCTCGAGTTCAGATTCTGATAACGAGTGCTTCAGGAATTGATTCTAGATTACAGATTCGAGACTCTAGATTGCAGATTGATCGTTTGGAATCACAGCGGTTTGCATTGGCAATCTGACATCTAGAATCTAGAATCTAGAATCTAGGATCCGACCTCCAACGCCGCCTCCAGCACCCTCGCCACGTGCACGGCCTCCCGACCGGCTCCATGCAAGATTTGACTTCGGCAGCTGGTTCCGTCGGTGACGATCCACGCGTCAGGATCCGCTTGCCGCACCGCCGGTAGGAGATCGAGCTCGGCCATCTTCATCGAGATGTCATAGTGACGCGCTTGGTAGCCGAAGGAACCTGCCATGCCGCAGCAGCCCGACTCGATACGTTCGAGCTGCAGCTCGGGGATCCATCCCAACACTTCTTCGACCGACGGCATGACGCCGTGCGCCTTCTGATGACAATGGCCGTGGAGCCATACCGTGTTCGTCGAGAGCGGTTGCAGAGGAAGATCGAGCCGTCCGGCCGACCGTTCCTTCACCAGAAACTCCTCGAGCAACATCGCGTTGTCTGCCAGGACACGTGTCTCGCTCTGGTCGAACAGCACGGTGTACTCGTCGCGCAGCGTAAGCAGGCAAGAGGGTTCGAGACCCACAATCGGTAGTCCACTCTCCACATACGGTTGCAATGTTTCGATGACACGGCGACCCTCGACTTTTGCTTGTTCAACGAGACCCATGTTGAGGAAGGTGCGCCCACAGCATAGGGGCCGTCGGCCGTCGAGTGGCGTCGGGGTGATCACGTCGTACCCTGCGGCGTCGAGAATCTTGACCGCTGCGTGGGCGTTCTCCGGTTCGAAATAGGTTGTGAAGGTGTCCACGAGTAACACAACCTGCGGTCGATTTGTGCGTGCAACTGGTGGAGCGTTCCGGAACACGTCGCGCCTCCACCGGGGCAATTGGCGGCGAGAGGTGAAGCCGGTGGAGCGTTCGAGCCAACGTGCAATCGTTGAGTTGTTATTGGGGGCATTCGCAAGTGCCGGGAACCGACTCGCCCATCGCGCGTATCGTGGCAAGTAGGCGACCAGTCGGTCGTGCCATGTGATGCCGTGTCGCTTCTTGTAATGATGCAAGAACTCGATCTTCATGCGGGCCATGTCGACCCCCGTTGGACATTCGCGCTTGCATGCTTTACATCCAACGCACAGCTCCATGGTCTCGTACATGTCGTTCGATGTGAACGCATCGGGCCCAAGTTGGCCGGAGATGGCCAATCGGAGTGTATTTGCGCGACCACGGGTGGTATGTCGTTCGTCGCGTGTCACACGATAAGAAGGGCACATCACGCCGTCGTGCAGTTTGCGGCATGCGCCGTTGTTGTTGCACATCTCCACGGCACGAGGAAGCCCCTGCCATTCCGACCAATCCAACACCTGTCTGCGTGGTGCGGGAGCGTATGTGGGGAAGTATCGCAGCAGCGTCGAGTCGTCCATCGGCGGTGGGTTTACGATCTTGGCCGGGTTGAAGCGCTTCTCCGGATCGAACCCCCGTTTCACTTCTTCGAACGCTGCGACGATGCGTCGGCCGAGCATCGGCTCCAGGAATTCGGATCGTACGATCCCGTCTCCGTGTTCGCCGGAATGCGACCCTTTGAATTCGCGCACCAGAGCATGAGCCTCTTCGGCGATCCGACGCATCTTCGAGACATCGTCACTGTTCTTGAGATTGAGCGTCGGCCGGATGTGGAGGCATCCCACCGAGGCGTGGGCGTACCAGGTCCCTGTCGTCCCGTGCTTAGCAAAGACCTCGCCGAGTCGCCTGGTGTATTCCGCCAGTTTGTCGAGCGGAACGGCACAGTCTTCGATGAACGATATGGGCTTACCATCCCCCTTCATGGACATCACGATGTTGAGCGCCGCTTTCCGGACGCTCCATATCTGCTGTTGAAACTCAGGGTCGATGGCGGGAACGACGGCGTTGCGAAAACCCAATCCGGCCATCAGTTCATCTAACCGCCGCAAGTCCCGCAGTATTTCGTCATGACTGTCGCCGGAGAACTCGACCAGCAATAGGGCTTCCGGCGTTCCTCTCACGAAGAGCGACACCGTGTCACGGAAAGCTGCGTTGTCCCTCGCGAGGTCGATCAACGTTCGATCGACGATCTCAACCGCCGAGGGACGCATTTCCACGATGTGCTGGGTCGCGTCGGCGGCTTCGTAGAACGACGGGAAGTGACACACGCCGACGACACGATGCGACGGGAGCGGTTGCAACGCCAAATGCAGCTGGGTAAACCAGGCGAGTGTCCCCTCTGAGCCGACAAGCAAATCCGCCATGTTGAACGGCGTTCGACCGATCCGATCGATATTGTATCCGGCGACGTTGCGTGCCACCCTGGGAAACCGGCGTGCAATCTCGTCCGCCTCACGATCGTAGAGTGATTGCATTTGCTGAATCAGATCAGCGTAGCGATTTGTGGTGGCGGGTACGGTTTGTGGATCCTGTCCGTTGACCTGCTCGCATCGGAACTGCGAGCCATCGGCCAGCAGTGCGTCGATCGCCAGCACGTTACTCACCATGTGTCCGTACTTGATGGAGCGCGCCCCCGCGCTGTTGTTGCCCGCCATCCCTCCGATGGTCGCGCAGTTCGACGTGGCGGGGTCGACGGGAAAGAACAATCCGTGGGGTTGCAACAATGCGTTGAGCTCATCGAGGACGATACCGGGTTCCACCGTGACCGTTTTGGCGTCGGTATCCAGAGCTACGACACCGGTCAGATACTTGCTCGAATCGATGACGAGGGCTTTACCCAGGACTTGCCCCCCTTGTGAGGTCCCTGCGCCCCGCGGGATGACCGGCACATCGTGATCCGCGGCAATCTGAAGCGACGTGACGACGTCCTCGTGGCTACGCGGAACGACGACGCCAATGGGTTGAATCTGGTAGATCGAAGCGTCGGTGGAGTAGAGCCCGCGGTTGAAGGGATCAAACAAAACCTCCCCTTCGATTTCACGTTGCAAGCGCCCGACAAATGGTCCGGTTGTCGTCTTCCTATCCTCCTTTGGGCCCGGTAGTATTGTACCCGCCAGCTAAACTATGCGGCTTTTTGACCTACGAAAGGACATATGCTCGTGCGACGGACTGGTCGACACTTTCTGCAGATTCCAGGACCCACCAACGTTCCGGACCGGGTACTCCAGGCCATAGGGCGACCGACGATCGATCATCGGGGTCCCGACCTTCCCGTTCTGGCCGGCGAGACCGTCGAGGGGCTCCGATCGGTCTTCAACACCAAGGGCCCGGTGCTCACCTATCCGGGGTCCGCGACCGGTGGCTGGGAGGCCGCTCTGGTCAATAGTCTCTCACCGGGCGATCGCGTGCTGATGTTCGATCAGGGATACTTTTCGGCTACGTGGGAAAAGGTGGGGTTACGCTTGGGCCTCCAGGTGCACCTGGTGCCGGGCGATTGGCGGCGGGCCGTTGATCCCAACGTCGTGGAGTCGATGCTGCGTGAGGATACCAAGCACCAGTACAAGGCCGTATTGGTGGTGCACAACGAGACCTCTACCGGTGTGACCAACCGAATCGCGGATATCCGGCAGGCGATGGATAGTGCGAGTCATCCGGCTCTCTTGATGGTCGATTCGGTGTCGTCCCTCGGATCGATCGAATACTTGCATGATGATTGGGATGTGGACGTTACCATTGCGGGGTCGCAAAAGGGCATGATGATGCCGCCGGGGTTGTGCTTCCACGCGGTGAGCGAGAAGGCCCTCGCCGCGAGCGAGTCGGCCCGGTTGCCGAGGTCGTATTGGGATTGGAACGCGATGCTCTCGCTCAATGAAACGGGTTTTCATCCGTATACCCCCGCCACAAATCTGCTCTACGGACTCAAGGAGGCTCTCTCCCTATTAGCCGAAGAGGGTTTGGATCACGTCTATGCGCGTCACGCAAGGCATGGGGAGGCGACGCGGCGGGCCGTCGAGGGATGGGGCCTCGAGATTTTCTGCAGTTGTCGGGAAGAGCGCAGCAACACTGTGACCGCCGTCATGATGCCGGACGGAATGAGCGCGGACGAGTTTCGGGCGGTCATCTTGGAGCGGTTCGACATGTCGTTGGGTTCAGGGCTCGGCAAGTTGCGTGGGAAAGTATTTCGGATTGGACACCTCGGTGATTTCAACGACCTCATGCTGGCAGGCACGCTTGCGGGGGTTGAACTCGGACTGATGGCGGGGGGAATCCCGCACAAGAAGGATGGCGTGAGAGCCGCGCTCGATTTCCTGGCAGAGACCTCAGCATGAAGACCAATGTTCTCCCGCTCGTTCTTGTTCTGGCATGGCCGGGATGCGGCGGGGGCGGCGGCGCCGATTCACCGATCGAGTTGAGGTTCGGCCACGTTGGTGCACCGGGATCGCTGTTTGCGGTCACCGCCGAAGAGTTTGCCCGCCGCGCCAACGAACGGCTAGGCGATCGGGCTAAGGTGATCGTCTTCGGTTCGAGCCAGCTCGGCGGCGATGATGTGATGCTCCAGAAATTGAAGCTGGGCACCGTGGATCTCGTGCTTCCGTCGACGATCATGTCGTCCATCGTGGAAGCCTTCGGGCTGTTTGAGATGCCGTATCTCCTGACGGATCGAGAGCACATGCGCCGCGTGGAAGAGGAGGTGTTTTGGCCGGATCTCCATCCGCTCGCTGTCGCGCGAGGGTATGAAGTGTTGGCGATTTGGGAAAACGGATTCCGTCACGTCACCAACAACGTCCGGCCGATCACCGACCCGGAAGATCTTCACGGAATCAAGTTGCGGACGCCTCGTGGCATTTGGCGTGTCAAGATGTTCCAGGCGCTCGGCGCGAATCCGACGCCGATGCCATTGTCCGAGGTCTTTGTCGCTTTGCAAACGGGTAGCATGGATGGACAGGAGAATCCGTTGGCGCAGATCGTGGCTGCCAGGCTCCACGAGGTGCAGTCGTTTCTCTCGCTGACCGGCCACGTCTACACGCCGGCGTACGTCACCGTTGGCACCGAGCGGTGGGCCAAGCTTCCAGAAGACGTGCGCACAATCCTCCGGGACACCGCGCGGGAGATGCAGGAGTTTGCGTACGCAACGGCGGAGCGGATGGACCCGGAACTCCTCGAGGATCTCCGGAATGCGGGTATCGTGATCAACGAGCCGGATCAAGACGCTTTTGTAACCGCAAGCTCTGCGGTCTATGATGAGTTTGCTGCATCCGTTGCGAACGGAGGAGAACTCATCGATCGCGTTTTGGCCCTCGCGACGCGATGAGCCTACAATCGACGTCACCGCGCCGATGACCGAGGGTCGGTCAAATACTTTCCGAAAGAAATTCGAGCGTTTTCTCGAATTCGTGGTGCTCGCGCTGATGGTAACGTTAGCCGTCGTCGTGGTGGTAGGTGTTGTTTTCCGGAAGGCTGGCGCCGCGCTGGTGTGGTACGACGAGGTTGCTTCGATTCTCCTCTCGTGGCTCACCTATTACGGCGCGTCGCTCGCGGCACTCAAACGCGCGCACATCGCGTTCCCGACATTGGTCAATAAGATGCGACCCCGTCTTCGCGCATATGTGTTGACATTCCGCGAGTTGGTCGTGTTAGGGTTTCTGGTGCTGTTGGCTTGGGCGGGGTGGCGGGTGATGGGTATTCTCGAAGGCACGACTCTGGTGAGCCTTCCGTGGGTTCCCGCTCGTGTTTCCCAATCGGTCATTCCCATTGGTGCGGTGCTCTTCATCATTGCTGAGTTGATGAGTTGGGACGAGGAGCGCAGGCGGATTGCTTCGCCCGACGCGCGTGGCCTCAGCCAATGATGCTTGTCCTGCTCTTGCTCGGCTTGATCGCGCTCGTAGCCGTGAACGTTCCCATTGCGTTGGCACTTGGAGTGGTGTCGGTGGTCGCCGTGATGTTTACGTCCGGTTTCGATGCTATTCCCAGCATGGCGCTCGTGTTGTTCGCGGGAACCACCAAGTTTCCGCTCATCGCGATCCCGCTCTTTGTGCTTGCGGGGGCGATCATGAACGCCTCCGGTATTTCTCACCGGCTGATCGCTTTTGCCTCGGCCATGGTAGGATTCGTCAAGGGCGGTTTGGCGATGGTGACGATCGGCGCGTCGATGTTCTTCGCCGAGATATCTGGTTCCGCCGTGGCAGACGTAGCGGCGCTCGGCTCAATTCTCATTCCCGAGATGAAGAAGAAGGGATACTCCACTCCGTACGCGGCGGCGGTGATGTCATCCTCGGCGACGCTTGCGGTGATCATCCCTCCCTCCATCCCCATGATCTTGTACGGTGTGATGTCCGGCAGCTCCGTTGTGGAGTTGTTTGTGGCCGGCATCGTTCCGGGGGTGTTGGGTGGACTGATGTTGATGGCGATGGCCTATTTCCTGGCCGTGCGGTACCACCTCCCGGTGCAAGAGACGTTTCAGCTGCGGCGGGTGGCAACCACGTTCCGAGAATGTGCCTGGGCGCTACTGCTCCCGTTCATCATCTTGGGTGGCATTTTCGGCGGCTGGGTGACCGCGACGGAAGGGGCTGGCTTGGCCGTCGTGGCGGCGATCGTGATCGGGGGTGTGATCTATCGCGGGCTGGACTGGAAGCGACTGCGCCAAGCGACCATCGAAGGAGGAGTCCAGACGGCCGTCGTGATGTTGCTGGTGGCGACGTCGGCGCTGCTGGGTGAGTTCCTCGTCGAACAACAATTCCCTCAGCGGGTTGCCCAGGCCATCATCGGGTTCACCGACAACCGCTTTGCGGTGTTGGCGCTCCTCAACGTTTTCTTCTTGCTCATTGGGTTATTTCTGCACTCGGCCGCGGCCATCATTCTCGTCGTTCCGATCGTCATGCCGCTGGTCCACGCCGTCGGGATCGATCCGGTGCATTTCGGACTCGTAGTCACGCTCAACCTGGGTATCGGACAGCAGACCCCACCCGTCGCCAGCGTGCTCGTCACGGCATGTGCGGTGGCGAAGGCAGATATCTGGGAAGTGACAAAGGTGAATGTTTACTTCATCGCGGTGCTCTTCGCGGTCTTGATGCTGGTAACCTACGTGCCGGCGGTTCCAATGGCGTTGGTGGAACTGTTCTACAGATAGGTTGTGGGGTGTAGGGTGTAGGGTGTAAGTCTTGGTATCTACACCCTACACCCTACACCCTCCTATTGCTGTCTCACTCGCGACAACGCTTGGATTGTGTCTGGTGTCGTCCGGCAACACCCTCCGATCAGTCGCGCGCCAGCATCGTACCATTCTTGCGCAGCGTCGGAAAAATCGATTGGATCCGGACTCTCCTTCCAACAATGTCGTTCCCCGTCCCACACCTCGCCGCTATTGGGGTATGCGACGAGCGGATGCCGAGCGATTTCTCCTACCGACCGTAAGAGGGGCGTGATGAATCTCGGCGGAGTGCAGTTTATGCCGGCGGCGACGCATGACTCGGCGTCGTTCGTGATACCGATGCAGTCGGCGAGCGGCTCGCCGTGAGCGACATGCGCCTCGTCGCTGCAACTGAAGCTGATCCATGCGGGCACATCGGGTACTTCCTCCAACAACCGGACGATCGCTTCGGCTTCGACGGCGCAAGGCACGGTTTCAAAGGCTAGCAAGTCGGCTCCCAAGTCGACGAGTACCTCCACACGGGGGCGATGAAACTCGATCAGCTTGCGGGCCGATAGGCCGTAATCTCCGCGATACTCGGATCCGTCGGCGAGGTACGCCCCGTAGGGTCCTATCGATGCC
>JAPULP010000278.1 GCA_027294815.1 Gemmatimonadota bacterium
AAACGCCGTGCCAGAGCTTCTCGACCGCCTCAGAGCCGCCCTCGCCGACCGCTACGCCGTCGAGGAAGAGATCGGCGCGGGCGGGATGGCGACGGTCTACCTGGCCGAGGACCTGAAACACCACCGCAAGGTGGCAGTGAAAGTGTTGCGGCCCGAACTCGCCGCCATCCTCGGCGCCGAGCGGTTCCTCAAAGAGATCGAAGTCACCGCCAACCTCCAGCACCCCAACATTCTCCCGCTCTATGACTCTGGCGAAGCGGACACGTTCCTGTTTTACGTCATGCCGTACATCGAGGGCGAGTCGCTGCGGGACAAACTGAATCGTGAGAAGCAGCTCGGCGTGGAAGAGGCCGTGGAGATCGCGAAATCAGTTGCGGCAGCACTGCAGTTCGCGCATGAGCGGGACATCATCCACCGAGACATCAAACCCGAAAACATCCTGCTGCAGTCCGGTCAAGCGCTGGTCGCGGACTTTGGGATCGCGCTGGCCGTGAGCCACGCGGGCGCCACGCGGCTGACAGAGACGGGGCTCTCGTTGGGCACGCCGCAGTATATGAGTCCCGAGCAGGCGATGGGGGATCGGGCAGTGGATGCACGCAGCGACGGGTATTCGCTGGCCGCGATGCTGTACGAGATGTTGGTGGGAGACCCGCCGTACACGGGCAGCACCGCGCAAGCGATCGTTGCCAAGGTGATTACGGAGAAAGCGGTGCCAATCACCATGCACCGCGACACCGTGCCACGCCACGTGGCGGCGGCGATTCACAAGGCGCTCGCAAAACTTCCGGCCGATCGCTTTCCCGACGTGACGTCGTTCGCCGAGGCGATGGTGCGACCGATGTTGGCCGACACCGAGGAATACGAGACTTTGGTGTCGGGCGCGACACAACAGCGGCCAGCCACGACAGCTTCCGGGTGGCGGTCGTATGGGTACGCTGCCGTGGCCGCAGTCCTTGGTGTGTTTGCGCTCTGGGGATGGTTGCGTCCGCCCCCCACCCCATCCCCGTCCGTGACACGTTTCGTCATCGCACCGCCACAGACCGACGGCGTGGAGCAGCCGTTTCAATTTCCACCGGCTCTCTCTCCGGACGGAAAGAAGTCTGTGTACGCGGTCGTGCGGGGAAGCGCCGATGACCGAGGTCTTTATGTGAGAGTTACGGATCAATTTGAAACGACGCCGATCCCCGGCACCGCGGGGGCGCGCTATCCGTTCTTTTCTCCTGATAGCCGATGGGTGGGGTTCTGGGCCGACGGCGCGCTCCGAAAGGTGCCGGTGGACGGGGGCCCCGTGGTGCTCATTGCCGAAACGGACAACGACGTGTTCTCGGCGAGCTGGGGGTCGAATGATACGATAGTGTTTGAGGGACTCCTCAGAGGTCTAAGCCAGGTAGCTGCGAGTGGTGGCACCGCCGAGCCGCTCACGACGCTCGGACTCGGTGCGGAGACCGACATCGGCCACCACGCTCCGGAAGTGCTTCCGGGGGGGGACGCGGTGCTCTTTACCAGCGGGGTGGGTGGAGGGTCGTCCCGGATCGCCGTTGCCTCGATGGATACCGGCGAGTGGCACGTACTCATCGAGGACGGGTTGGGGGCGCGCTATTCCCCGACCGGTCACGTCACCTTTGCCCGTCTCGATGGATCGCTGTGGGCCGTGCAGTTCGACGTCGAGCGACTTCAATTGGTCGGGGAGCCGGCGCTCATTATGGATCGGACCGTGCTCGTTAATCCCAGTAGAGCCAACGCATTCTACGCGCTCGCCGATGACGGCACGTTGATGTTTGTTGGCGCAGGCGAGGCCCCAGCGGGCGAGCTTGTCTGGGTCGATCCCGATGGGGTAGGGACTCCCTTGGGGTTCCCGTTGCGGCAATACCGCCACCCGCGTTTGTCGCCGGACGGTCGGCAGGTGGCGGTTACCACAGTGACGGGCGGAGGCCGAGATGCCATTTGGGTTTTGGACCTGGACCGCATCACTCGTACCCGGTTTACCGCTGAGGGTACGATCAACCGGTGGCCGGTGTGGACGCACGACGGTACGAGGATCGCTTTCTCGTCCAGCCGGGGGAGTTCGACGTTCGATCTGTTTTGGAAACCCGTCGATGGCAGCGGTGAGGCGCGCACGCTCCTGGCGAGTGAGAGGTTGACGGTCCCTTTTTCTTGGTCGGCGGACCATCAGACCCTCGCTTACTATGAAATCCGCTCGGGCGCAGCGGACATTTGGACCCTGCCCAGCGAGGGCGCGCCGTCCCCCGTGGTGACGTCTTCCTTCGACAACGTTGCGCCGATGTTCTCGCCCGACGGTCGTTGGCTCGCCTACGTCTCCGACGAATCTGGGCAGGATCAGGTGTACGCGCGGCCGTATCCGGGCGCCGGCGCCACTATACCGATTTCGAGGGATGGTGGGATCGAGCCGGTCTGGTCTCGCGATGGCCGCGCGTTGTATTATCGCTATGAAGACCGGATGATGGTGGTGTCGGTCGGGGCAGACGAGACATTTGGAACGCCAAGGGTGTTGTTTCGCCAGTCGTACGCGATTAGTCCGATCGGTCGCGGCAATCCGAATTACGACGTCGCGGCCGACGGCCGGTTTCTGATGGTTCGTGACCGGCCTGGCGAAGGTGGTGTATCGCCACTCTATGTCGTGCTCAACTTCTTCGAGGAGTTGAAGGCGAAGGTGGGGAATTAGCCGCGACTGGGATGAGATTGTGATGGGAACAAACAACACTAGATGAGTGTCATCTGTCCGGCAGGGGCCGCGAATTTACGATCCCGTGGGAAACCCGTGGGGGTTGATCATCGCATCGCTTCCGCGATGCTCGCGCCGCGCGTTCGAACTCTTCTCGCTTCGACAGCCAGGCCTTGCCCGGAAATGCCGGATCGACCTTAGATTAGCAGTCCTCCACGACACACACCGCACACTTGAATCCGGAGGAGCGCTCCATGGAATTTAGGTCTTGCGTTACACTCGCCGTTGCCGCAGCGGCGATCG
>JAPULP010000279.1 GCA_027294815.1 Gemmatimonadota bacterium
GAGGAACCCGTCGGCTTCGCCAGAATCGTAGAGGGGCAAGATGTGCGGGTGATGGAGCTGGGCCGCGACCTCGATCTCGCGGAGAAACCGCTCGGGACCCAGCGTGGCGGCCAGATCAGGCCGCAGCACCTTCACCGCGACTTTACGATGGTGCTTGAGATCCTCGGCCAGATAGACCGTCGCCATACCGCCGGCGCCGAGTTCCTCCCCGACGGTGTAGCGGTCGGCGAGGGCGGACGCGAGACGATCTTTGGGATTAGTCACCGTGCGTCATCGGCGATCATTTGCTTTCTTCTGCGTGATCTGTGGCCTCCACCGCATAATCGTCCCCGTAGAACTTCGCCGTAGTCCGCGTGTGAAACGTAATGGACTTGATAGGCTCGTACTTGGGATCGGGAATCCCCGGGAGTACCTCGAGCATCTCGTCTTCCCACGTGTAGACGGCCATAGGAATGGAGACGCGCGACGTTCCCAGCTGAGTGCGGCCCTTCGGCTTGCTGACCCGGTGCGTCGTCGAGGGGAAGATGTCGTTCGAGATACGCTGCATGTAGTCGCCGGTGTTGATGATGATAGACCCCTTCGGCGCCTTGACCCGCACCCACTTCCCGGTCGTGCGGTTGAATGCCTGGAGGCCCTCGACCTCGGGCGCGGGCAGAATCGTGAGGAGATCGACGTCTTCGTGTCCCAACAGACGGCCGGCGCCGGACTCGTCGTCTTCTTTGCTCACCGGCGGGTAGTAGTTGAGTCGCAATCCGAAGTTTGCGCCCGTCAATTTCTCGTCGTAGTGGTGTGGGTCCACACCGAGGTACCGGAACGCGCTCTGGATGAGCGGGAGAAAGAGCTTCTCGTGCTGCAACACGATCTGGCGAAAGAAGGGTTCCAACTCGGCGATCGGCCAGTAATCCTCGGCGCGGAACGGCTCGGTGCGCTCTTGCGGAATATCGAACGCGCGCCGGCAGAACACCCAGCCCTCCACCAAGTCGGGGTGGATGTCGCTCGTTTCCTTTATAGGGAAGTAGCCCTGGCTCACCGAGCCGTGCCGCGCGGCCCGAAATCGGTTCCTATCGTCGAGCGTCGTTTCGGTAAAGCACTCGATGACCTTGCCGACGGCGTCGTCGTGCAGCGTCGTGTCGACACCGTGTCCCTCGAGGATCGCGAACCCGATGTCCTCCAACGCCGAGCCGATCTCCTGCGCAAACCGTTCCTTGCCCGCCTCACCACCGTTTAGAAACTGATCGAGGTCACACGTCTTGATCTGGAAGTCCTCGTCGAAATCCTCCTGGCCGTCTTCTGCCAGGTGATACGTGTGAGCCTTCTCCACCTGATCGTAGCGGATGAATTCCTGATTGACCGCCTCTGTTCCGTGGGACTTCTTGGTTTCGGACATGCGCTCCTCATCGGTCGGCGTCGTTGGATAGGTAGAATACCGGGAGACGGTGTGGTGCGGCAAGCTAGAGGGAGGAGCATTGAGCGGGGAGCAGGGAGCCAGCCACCCCCCCATCCCACAATGACGGTGTGGATGGGAACTGCTCCCCGCTCCCTGCTCCGGGGTGGACGGGCAGAGTGGGGATGGGCTGGGCATGCCCCCAAGGGGAATTGAACCCCTGTCTCCACCTTGAAAGAGTGGTGTCCTAACCGCTGGACGATGGGGGCGGGCACTGCATGCGAGGAATAGCGGTAACGGGATTCGAACCCGTGTTACAGCCTTGAGAGGGCTGCGTCCTAGTCCCCTAGACGATACCGCCATGATGCCGCCCTGCTCCGCCCGTCGGGCGGGGTAGGGGGACAATATCGCCAGCCACCACGGGAAAGACAACGCCGATTTTGCTAGGTGGTGAACGCCGACGACGGTCTCGCCGGCCGGCCGTTACTGCCCGGGTCGGGCGTAGTGTGGTGGGGAGAGGCTGCCCCGGGCGGGGTAGGGTGGGGGCTAGAGTCCCACCTTCACCCCACCCGACACCGTCCGCCCCGGAGCGGGCAAGCCGAGTTGTGGAAGCACGACTTCGTTGGTCACGTTGTCGGCCCGGACGAACAGCTCGACCCATCGCGGCGCCAGATCGATTCTTTGGCTGACACGAACATTGAAAGTCAGGGAGGACTCGAGCGGAACGAACTGGTTGTTGTCGTTGAGCGAATAGGCGCGCCCGGTATACACGCTCTCGACCGTGAAACCGGTGCCCTGCTCACCAAAATAGCTCACCGACACGCGGCCCAACGCCGCGGGCTTCTCGGTTAGCTTGTCCGGATCACTTGACGCTGTCTGTTGGACGTGAACGTCCATCAGTGTGAGGTGGCCCTCGACGGTAATCTCTTCACTCGCCGCTGCCGTTCCGACGAGTTCCACGCCTAACACGCGGCTGCCCTCGAGGTTGATACGCTGGCGACGTGGTCGTGTCTCACCCGCCAACAACACCGTCTCTTGATCGATGGTCCCCGACGTAAACGTCCCAAACGGGATGATCTCGCCACTGAATGTTTCACCCCTGAACCCGACCGCGATCTCGGTGAGCACCGACGATTCGATGTCGAGGTTGGGATTCAATTGGAAGCGGTTGAGGGCTTCGCCAAACAGCTCACGCATGGTTGGGAACCGCGTCTTGCGGCCGACGGCACCGCGCACGAACCAAGCATCGCCCGCGTCGTACATCGCGCCAATCGTTGCAGTGTAATTGGTGGACGCATCGCGGTCGGGTTTGTCACCCGTCTTCGGAGTCACCATCGCATCGAAGCTGGCGCCGATCGTAACCGTGAGAGGTACGCTGGGATTGAATCCGTACTCCGCACCAAAGCTGAATATGTGTTGTTGAAACTCGAGCCGCGGAAAGGTCTGCGACGGGTCGGGATTGCCCGAGGCGTCCAGCTCGACGTCCCGCTGCTTGTGCGTCGACGTCAACCCGTTGAACGAAAACTTGGCCAACCCGGTGCCCAGGGTTTGGCTCAGGATGAGTCGTGTGCCGACGGTAAAATCGTTATCCTGCTGACGCTCATCGATCGTCTGAAAAAGTGCGGACTGATAGGATTCGATCTCTTGGGAAAAGGCGTTGACCCACGCGGCACCTTTCCAACCCGTGCCCCCACCCGAGACGCCTTCGCCGTTGACGATCACCATCGTGTTGCGCCACTCGGGGTAACGCCAGAACCGAACGCGTGACGCTGCGGGATCGAGGTGGCTCTCGGGAGCAATACCCTTTTCGGCGTCCACGTGAAGGATGGACACCCCCACGCGGGAGCGGTTGAAATCGTATGTCCCGTTGGCAAACAGATTCGTCACGCGAGAATCTGTATTCGTGCGCATCTCGCTGCCGCTTGCCTGGCTGAACGGCAAGTCCGCGTCTGAAGGAACAGAAAACCCATCCGTCTTTGTGTACGCGGCGGATCCGGTAAATGTGACGCGTCCGGAGCGACCGCGGTGTGTTGCGCTGCCCTCCACACGTCACTCCGTTCCGACCCGGCTCGAGAAATCGGTTTGTGACCAGGGTGTGTTCAGCGTTCGCGCTGTGAGGGTCACCGCGCCGCCCACCACGTTGGTGCCGTATTCGACCGGTGGAACACCTTTGGCCACCGTGAAGCCGCCGATGACGCTCGCCGGAATCAGACTCATGTCGACGCGGTTGTCCCACGGAATGTTGAGCAGCGCGCCCTCAAAAAAC
>JAPULP010000028.1 GCA_027294815.1 Gemmatimonadota bacterium
GGAGCTGTGTTTACACTTCCGGACGAGCTCTTTGATCGGTACCTAACTCAAAGAGAGTCCATCGGTGAAGTTACGTATGACATGACGCACGCCGAACCCAATCAAGGTGTGATGCCTGCCGAATCACCGGCCACTGAAACGCCCTCAACACAGAAGAGCCACCCGCCTTCGAAAGGGCCAAGAACGGCTCCCGAAGAGGGATCCGAGCAAAACAAATGGCGGAAGGGCGCGCCTGAAATACCGCCGCCCGGAATCGAGATCTCTCCACCGTCATCCGATCTCTTTGCCTCGGATCCGCTGGCCAACGTCGATCTCGACAAACTTGGCGAGCTGATTCGGCGTTGTGAGCAATGCGCCTTGTCCCGAGGAAGGAAGAACGCCGTCCCGGGTGAGGGACCGCCCGACGCGGACCTGATGGTGATCGGAGAGGGGCCGGGGGCGAACGAGGACGAGCAGGGACGTCCGTTTGTGGGGCGCGCGGGCGATCTACTCAACGAGATCTTGGCGGCGATCGGCTGTCCCCGCGAGACGGTATACATTGCCAACATCGTCAAGTGCCGACCCCCGCAGAACCGCAACCCCGAAACCGACGAGATCGTGGAATGCCTCCCATACTTGCACCGGCAGATTGCGCTGGTGAAACCGACGGTGATACTAGCTATGGGGGGGGTCGCGGCCTGTACACTTTTGGAGTACAGGGGGTCGTTGGGCTCGCTCCGCAACAAGGTCCATACGTTCCGCGGCATCCCGCTGGTGGTCACGTACCACCCCGCTGCACTCCTTCGCAACCCGAATTGGAAGAAACCAACCTGGGATGACGTCCGTATCGCACGACGCCTCGTCGCTGGCGAGCGCTGAGGTACCGGCGGACCGCCGGATTCCGTGGAGTCCTGAAGCAGAACAGGCCGTCTTGGGCGCCATGTTGCTCGATCAAGACGCGGCACTGAAGGCAGCCGAACTTCTGATCGACGATGCCTTCTACAGAGAGGCCCACCGGCGGCTGTTCCGCTGTATGGTGTCCCTGGTGGAGAAGCATGACGTGCTCGATCCGGTTGTCCTGAGAGACGAACTGGATCGGCGGGGCGACCTCGAGGCCATCGGCGGCATCGATTACGTGTCGGTCCTCCTCGACGTTGTCCCCACAGCCGCCAACGTGGAGTACCACGCCCGCATCGTCAAAGAAAAAGCGCTCTTGCGTCGGTTGATCGGCGTTGGGACCGACATCGTGCAGGCGTCGTACGACGGCCGGCAAAACGTCGGCGAGCTGCTCGACCTCGCCGAGCACAAAATCTTCGAGGTCTCCTTCCAGAGGGGGACACAGGAAGTCGTTCGGATCAAGGAACTCATGTGGGACGCGATGGAACGCATAGAAGCGCGCCATCGAGGCGATGAATCGGTACTCGGTATCCCCAGCGGGTTCCAAGATTTAGATGAAATGACCAACGGTTTTCAGCAGAGCGACCTCGTCATCGTCGCGGCGAGGCCTTCCATGGGGAAGACCTCGTTTTGTCTCGACGTGGCCGCCAACGCGGCGATCGACCATCAGGTACCGGTGGCGATCTTCTCTCTCGAGATGTCGCGGGAACAGCTCGTAGAGAGATTGCTGGCGTCGGAGAGCTTCGTCGACCTCCAACGACTCCGCACAGGAAAGCTGCGCGACGAGGACTTTCCACGCTTGTCGAGCGCCGCCGGCCGCCTGGGTGGTGCCAAAATCTGGATCGACGACACTCCCGCCATCTCGCTACTCGAGTTGCGATCAAAAGCCCGGCGACTCAAAGCCGAGCACGACATCGGACTGTTCGTGGTCGACTATCTGCAATTGATGGTTGGACCGAGCAATTCCGAGAACCGCCAGGCCGAGATCAGTTTTATCTCCCGGTCGTTAAAAGCGCTGGCCCGCGAGCTTCGGGTGCCGGTGATGGCGCTGTCGCAGCTGTCGCGGGCCCCGGAACAACGCGGCGGAGATCGCCGCCCGATGTTATCTGATTTGCGCGACTCGGGCGCGATCGAGCAAGACGCCGATTTGGTCCTCTTTCTCTATCGACCGGAAATGTACGCGGGCCACTTGAGCGACAAAGACCTCGAAGGCAAAGAGGGGATGGCCGAGCTGATCGTGTCGAAACACCGAAACGGTCCAACCGGCAGCATCACGTTGACGTTCAACAAGACTTGCACGCGCTTTGACACGTACTCACCGCGGGAGCAGGATCCCACCGATGTCTTCTAACCGCCGGTCCGTTTACCGGTGCTCTGATTGCGGAACCGACTACCCCAAGTGGACCGGACGTTGTGAGTCATGCGGCGCGTGGAACACGTTGGCCGAAGAGATCGTGTCGCGTCGCCCAGGCAAGCCGGCGGCTTCGAAGGGCGTCGGGAACGCGCCCGACGCCGTGCGGCTCGGCGACATCCGACCGGAGGGCGTCGCGAGAATAAAGACGTCGCTCGGCGAAATGGACTTCGTACTCGGCGGCGGCATCGTCCCCGGATCGCTGACCCTTGTGGGAGGGGAGCCGGGAATCGGCAAGTCCACCATCCTGCTGCAATGCGTGGCTCGAATCGAAGCGAACGGCGTGCGGACGCTCTACGCGTCCGGCGAAGAATCCGTCGACCAGGTCGGTCTGCGTGCCGCGAGGCTCGCGGAACAGACCGATGCGATCCATGTGCTGCCGGAAGTGCGTATCGACACCATCACCGCGCGGGCCGCCGCGCTGGGCGCCAAGGTGGTCGTCGTGGACTCCATCCAAACGACATACACCGACGAACTCGAAGGCGCGCCCGGAAACGTCGGCCAGGTACGCGAATGCGCCGGTCGTCTCATGCGGTTTGCGAAGGAGACCGGCACCGCGGTCATTCTCGTCGGCCACGTTACTCGTGGGGGCGGTATCGCGGGTCCCAAGACGCTCGAACACATCGTCGACACGGTGTTGTACTTCGAGGGCGACGCCAGCAATGATTTTCGCATCCTACGCGCGGTCAAGAACCGGTTCGGTTCGGTAGACGAAGTGGGAATCTTCGAAATGACTTCCTCGGGTCTCAAACCTGTGGCGAATCCCTCCGCGGCGTTTCTCTCCGGGCGTGACGAGTCCAGTGCCGGGTCGGCGGTGACTGCGTTGATGGAAGGCACGAGACCGGTGCTCGTCGAAATACAGGCGCTTGCCGCCAAGGCCGGATTTGCGACGCCACAACGCGTCGCGACCGGCCTGGATCACAAACGGCTGGCCGTGTTGTTGGCCGTGTTGGAACGGCGCGCCGGCATTTCCTTCCACGATCTCGACGTCTTCTTGAACGTCACGGGTGGGGTTCGATTGATCGAGACAGCCTCCGACCTCGGTGTAGCGGCCGCGCTGGTGTCGAGCGTGAACGACGTTCCCTGTCCGCACGACGCGGTTTTCGTTGGCGAGCTAGGGCTGGGAGGTGAGGTGCGGCCGGTGCCTGGAACCGAGCGACGGCTCGCCGAGGCCGAACGAATGGGCTTTCGCACGGCGTACGTGTCGGCGCGGGCGACGTATCAGACATCGATGCACACTGTCTCCGTCAGACACGTAACGGAGTTGTATGACCGGTTCGCCGCCTGACGTCGGTGTGGTCATCGCCGCTGGCGGACGGGGTGAGCGGGCCGGCTCGGCCACGCCGAAACAGTTCCGCGAAATCGGCGGCATTCCCATGCTGCTCCGTGCCATCCGACCGTTCGCCGCGCATCCGAAGGTCGCGGAAATCACCGTACCGCTTCCGCACGCCGTGCTCTCCGACCTACCGCCCTGGCTGCAAGACCTGCTGGGGGACCGTTTGCGAGCGGTGGAGGGCGGTGAAACGAGGGCGGATTCCGTCGCTCGGGGCGTTGCCGCCTTGCCGGCCAGCTGTACCAGCATCGTGATTCACGACGCGGCACGACCTTTCGTTCCAATAGCTACACTAGATGCGATTATCGATGCGGTATCGCGGGGCGCGTGCGCGATCGCTGCCGTGCCGATCAGCGACACGATCAAACGGTCCGATCCCGATGGAGTTCGCGTGCTGGAAACCGTGAACCGCCACGGACTGTGGCGTGCTCAGACTCCACAGGGATTTCCGCGAAAGATCCTCGAGAAAGCCTATGAACACGGCGGTCAGGCCGCCACCGCCACTGACGAAGCCGAGTTGGTGGAGGCCATCGGCGTGCCCGTTGAACTGATCTTGGATACCACCGCAAACATCAAGGTGACTACCCCGGAAGACTTTGTCGTGGCGGAGGCCTTGGCTTCGGGATGAACGTCCTGCCGTTTCACGGCGAGGAGGAGATCGCATCGGCAATTCCGCAGGCGGCGGATCATCTTCACCGAGGCGGCCTGGTGGGATACCCGACCGAGACGGTGTATGGGCTCGGGTCGAATCTAGACCAGGGCGCGCTGGTTGCGCTGAGAAAGTTGAAGGACCGCGAAAAAGAGAAGCCGTTCTTGCTGCTCGTGTCCGGGCCCAAAATGGCCGAGGAATGGGGTCTGACGTTCGACCAAAGGGCGATGGCGTTGGCCGATGCGTTCTGGCCGGGGCCGCTGACGCTGGTCCTTCCAACGTCGACCAGTAGATTGCCGGACGAGCTTCGAAACCCGGAAGGGGGGATCGCGGTGCGGAGGACATCGCAGGCAGGGATCGAACGCCTCATAGAAGAAATCGATCATCCCATCACCTCGACATCTGCCAATCTACCGGGCGGAAATCCGGCCACCGACATCGCTGCGCTGCACCGCGACTTCGGGAACGTGGCAGGACTCATGGTGCTCGACGGCGGCGCCCTGGAAAGCGCTGCCCCCTCCACCATACTCGATTGCGCGACGCAGCATCTTCGGGTGGTGAGAGAGGGGGCGATTCCGCTTTCTGAGCTCGAGACCTGCATCGGCACGTTTTCTCGATGACGCGAATCCTTCTGGTCTGCACCGGCAACATCTGCCGAAGTCCGATGGCCGAATGCATCATGCGGCAGGAGTTCGAGCAGCGCAAAGAGGACATTGAGATCCGGTCGGCCGGCACGGGTGCCTGGGACGGCGCCTCCGCTTCCGAGGGAGCATACCTGGTTTCGCTCGAGAATCAGTTGGACTTGTCCCACCACCGGGCGACGCTCCTCACACGGGATCTCGTCGACGAAGCAGATCTCGTTCTGACAATGGCTCGCCATCATCGCGTACGGGTCGAGGAGTTGGGCGGGACCGGCAAGACTTTTCTGCTCGGCGAATACGCCAGCGAGACCGGAGCACACGCCGAGGTGTGCGACCCGTTCGGCAGCGATCTTCCCGTGTACAGAGAAACATTCGCCGAGATCCAAGAACTCGTCCGGGCGGTAGTGGATCGATTCGTCAGGTCGCAAAGTGGCTCAGATTCGCGGTAGCACCCGCGTCCTCGCGGTCGTCGGTCATCCCGTCGCGCATTCGCTCTCTCCGGAGATGCACAACGCG
>JAPULP010000280.1 GCA_027294815.1 Gemmatimonadota bacterium
TCTTGGAGTACATCTGGCTCGCGTGAGTAGGCATGCTGGACGCGAGATTGACCGTACCGAGAATCGTGACGCCGCCGACAACCACATCCTCGCCCGCCTTGGTAAGGGCACAGTTACCACCGGCCTCCGCGGCGAGGTCGACGATGACCGACCCCGGTTTCATCGCGCGGACCGTCTCCTCGGTTATCAGTAACGGCGCCGGCTTGCCGGGGATGAGCGCCGTCGTGATCACGACGTCGCTCTCGATGGCGGCGTTGTGGATCAACTCACGGTTGCGCCGATTCTGCTCTTCGGACAACTCTTTGGCGTATCCACCCTCGGTCTCGGCATCCTCGATCTTGGCACTCTCGAGGAACCGCGCCCCCAAGCTCTCCACCTGCTCTCTCACCGCGGGGCGAACGTCAAAGGCCTGGACCACCGCGCCCAACCGCCTGGCGGTGGCGATGGCCTGGAGCCCCGCCACGCCCGCACCCAACACCAACGCCTTGCTCGGCGCGATCGTGCCCGCGGCCGTAACCAGCATGGGGAAGAACTTCCCCACCGCGGCCCCCGCCATCAGCACCGCCTTGTATCCCGTGACCGTAGACATCGCCGAGAGTACGTCCATAGACTGCGCGCGGCTAATCCGGGGCAGTTGGTCGAGGCTGAACGAGGTCACCTTGCGACCGACCAGCTTTCTCACCCCATCCGGATTGGCGAGGGGCAAGAGAAAGCCTACCAAGACCGCTCCCTCACGCATCAACTCCGCCTCGTGGCGCCCGCCCACTTCCCGCGGCATGTGGATTTTGAGCACCACATCCCCCCCGCCCCACAGGGCCGCGGTGTCCGCCACCACCTCGGCGCCTGCCTTCGCATACAGGTCGTCGGGATACCCCGCCGCGACCCCGGCACCCTGCTCCACACGCACGGTGATGCCTTTGCCCACGAGTCGTTTCGCCATGTCCGGCACGAGCGCCACGCGCCGCTCGCCGTCCAAGGTCTCTCTCGGAATGGCAATAATCACTCGAACTAATTCTCCTGGTTTGAGAGCCGAATTGGCCCCTGTGAATCGGGCCGCGGGTAGCGGCAGTGACCAAACGAGGTTAGCTATACCGCGCGCGACCGCACGCAATCTGACGTGGGCTCGGCCACTTCTCAAGCGGCAATCGTGATTGGCCGTCGAGCCGAGTCACCACACCATCCTCCACCCGATGGGAGCCCGGTTGAAGGTCTGGCACTTCCTTAGTAAGCCGCGCGGAGACCGCCGCTGGGACATGTTTTTGAGGGCCACCGGATTGGCGGCCCTCTTGCTCATCCCGATTCCGTTGCTGTTTCCCAGTACGGTGCCGCTGGTGTGGCTGGCTATAGTCGGCATACCCGCGAACGGCCCTCTGAGCCCGATCCTTCCGACACTATTCGATCCGCTCATCATCGAGGTGGGCAAGTACGCTCCGACGTTGACGGTGACCGTCGTAGCGACCGCGATCTACATGTATACGGAGTTCGTGAATTGGCACATCTACTCGTGGGTGCTCAACCGGGATCGGTTTGAGTCATTCCGCGGCAACCGCATAGTGCGCTGGGGCGTCGACAGGTTCGCGACGGCCCCGACCACGACCACGATGTTTTTCGCCGTCACTCCCCTCCCGTTCTGGGTCGTGCGCGGGCTGGCCATTCTGCACCACTACCCGCTCCGCCGGTTCATGGTGGCCACCGCCATCGGCCGTTTCCCGCGGTTCTTCGCCTACGCCTGGCTGGGATCGGCGTTCTCGATTCCCACCTACATCATCGTCGCCATCATCATCCTGGGCGCGGTCGTTGCCATCGGGGCTCGCGTGGTTCGGGGCGAACCCATCTTGGCGGATGTCATGGTTGACGGAGTGCAGCAGAAGGATGCCGGTGTGGTTCCTGCGATTCCCGGCGACGCACCGGTTCCGGTTCCGGAAGACTAGTTCAGCGGGCGTTCACTTCCAGGGCAACATCTGTTTCAGCGTATCGACGTGGGCCCCGATCATCTTGAGAGGACTTTTTTCGGAATGGGCCCGAGTGCTGATGTAGCACGCTCCGCATTCGTTTCGACTGGTAAACTCCCGCAGCATCGACGGCTGGTCATCAAAATAGGCCATGACCATCGCGCACGGGGTCAATCGCCCATCGGGATTCACGACGAGGAAGCGCTCACCCGCTCGGCACCCCGGAGTGTAACCCGAGCAGAGGAAGTCGTAGAATTTCCAAAGCGCGTCTTCACTGGTGTACACCCCGCTGCCGCGCTTCTTGAGATCGATGACCTCGTCGATGGCCGCCTTGAGATCCTCTTTACTTCCGTTTTGCTGCGGCAAACCGGCCGCTTCGTCCACTCTCAGGATCGAATACGCCGAAAAATTCAGCGCCACACCCCAGCTGTCGGCGAGACGAACAATGTCGGGAAGACTCTTGTAGTTCCAGGCCGTGATGCAACAGTTCAGCGACACGTCGCTCTCGTCGCCGATCTTCACGCACTCGGGAACGACCCGAGCCATTCGGTCGAACAGACCGGGAATGCGGCGAAATTCATCATGTCGTTTGTCGGGAAAATCGATGGAGAGGGAGAGCTGGTGCATACCTGCGCGCTTCAACCGCAGAAATCGGTCGGGCGTGAGTTGCGACGCGTTGCTCACGACCACTACCCAGGGCAATTTCCCCGGGTTTGCCAACGCGCGAAGGATGTCATCCAAATCCCCGCGGGCCAGCGGCTCACCACCCGACACGTTGACGACCGGGGAGCGCATCGTGCGCCATATTCGAGCGTATCCTTCCGCGTCGAGCCGCGTTTCTTTTATGGGACCACCCCAGTTGCAATGCCAGCAGTTCGCCGTGCAAGCGTGAGTCACTTCGAAGGACACGGTGAGTGGCTTCTTGTGGTACGCGTTCCACGCACCCTGTGCCAACATACGCACTGACATGGTCTTCGGGACGTTCATCCAACCTCCGTTTTGTGGCGGACGGGCGCAGGGATAACGGCGTTTTGATCAACCCAAGGCTGGCTGATGCGCCTGGTGGTTGCGGAAAGCACAGACCGGTGTGAAACTAGAGGCCCAGAGACGCCAAAGCAAGGAGATCGCCCGTCGTGAGCCGTTCCTGCCCAGAGTGCAACGCCGCCCTACCCGCCCTGGCCGTACGCTGTCCGTGCGGATATGCCCTGCCAGAGTCGCGAGATTTACGATCCAATCCGGAGGACCCGAGCTGCGGAGTGTGCGGCACGGTGATCGGACTGATGGACGAGCGATGCCCGTCGTGTGGTGCGGTGGGTTACCCCGCGCTACGGCCCCGGCAAGGGAAGAAATGCAAGCTGGTGGGAGACGACGGGGCCCTAATAAAGAAGGTGGACTGACGGGCGGGCTTCGCCCGATTTCAGATTGCAGATTGCAGATTCTTGATTGCAGATCGGCATTCAAATCTGAAATCTGCAATCAGTATTCTGGAATCTGAAATCGGCCGAAGGCCGCTATCCGCCCCGCGTGTGCATCTCCCGATGCGGATCCGACCGCAACCCTTCAACTTGATACAACACCCCCCGCTCGCGCATCGCCGCCCGTTCCTCGGCTCCGCGATCGCTCCGCACCCGCCACGCAGTCGCGATCGCGTTGGCGATCTCGTCGTCCGACGCCTCCGATCGCACAAGTTCGCGTAGGTCCACTCCGTCGTCCGCGTACAAGCACATGAAAAACATCCCGTCGGCGGTGAGCCGGCTGCGGTCGCACGAGCGACAAAACGGACCGGTGGTCGAGGCAACGATCCCGAACGGACGTCCGTCCGGAAGAGAAAAGCGCTGAGCAGGAGCACTCGGATCGTCATCGTTCGAGAGCGGGGTGATGTCGCCATAGTGCGTTGACAAAGTGTCCAATATCTCTGCACGGGACACGACCTGCTCCATCGACCAGTCCGTTGCGCCGCCGACGTCCATGTACTCGATGTACCGCAATTCGGCACCATGCTCGCCGGCAAACTCCATTAAATCCACCAACTCGTCGTCGTTGAACCCGCGAATCACCACCGAGTTGATTTTCGTCTTCTCCAGACCCACGTCGCGCACCATGGCGATGGACTCTTCCACAGCGGCAAATTTTTCGGCGCGATTGAAGATGCGATAGCGGTCCGGGCGGACCGTATCGAGACTCACCGTGACGCGGTGGAGCCCTGCCCGCTTCAAGGCTTCTGCCTGGCGCGCGAGCAACACGCCGTTGGTCGTCAACGCGATGTCG
>JAPULP010000281.1 GCA_027294815.1 Gemmatimonadota bacterium
CTCGTGAATCCGCCGGGAAGAAAGGGTAATTCGGTCACCTCTCCGTCGTCCCAAATGAACGCATGTGAATCGATGATGTTGCCGATGCCCATCCAGCCGGTGATGGCTCCATTGTCATTGATGCCGAAGGCTCGGCTATCGGCTTCGCCGAGCGACGGGCCGAGGTCGATCATCTCGCCGGCTTGCCAGATGAACGCGTTCCAGAAACCGATGAGGTTGTTACCCCAGTATCCCGTTATCTGGCCGCTGGCATTGATTCCATGGGCGACGGACCAGTTCCCGCCGGGTAGTGTGCCGAGGCTGGTGAATTCGTCCGTCTCGAAGTCGTAGAGGAAGCCGAGATGGCCGAATTCATCGCCGCTGACGGCGTGATATCCCACGACCTTCGAGCCGCTAATCGCCAAGGCCCGGCTCTCACTTGTCTGCGGAGGCATGGGGACCAGCTGCAAACCCGTGTCCGCCGTCCAGCGAAAGGCGCGCTGGGCGAGGTTGCAGGTTACATGTCCCGCCACGTCGCCAGCTTCGTTGAGCGCCCACGTCGAGACCGCCGCCAAGTGGTCCCCACATTGAAACCCTTCAATGATCGCCGTCACCTCATATTCCGGCGGACCCCCGCCATGCGCCGCCCCACAGCACAGCCCCATCGCCCCAACCAATACCCACGTCAATCTGTGTTCATCAGTGTTCATCTGTGGTTACGTCCTATCCCCAATTACTGAGTAGAATGAGTAAGTCGCTGGCGCCGACGACACCGTTGCCATCCAGATCGGCAGCGCACGCTCCACAGTCTTCGCATGAGCCCCAACTGGCAAGAAGGATGAGCAGATCGGATGCGCCGACCTGACCATCGTTATCAAGATCGCCGGGTATACCCTGGCCAATGGGACTCAGCAGTAATCCAACGGTCGCGTTCAGATCGTCGCTATGCCCTATCGCAACGATTTGGCCGATTTGATTGATGCCGCTGGCGAATGTGATGTCCCCATTGAACGAAGGACTAACAAGATCATTGAGATCGGTCAACAATCCATTTTGCCAGATGAAAGCGGCACAACCCGCACCCCAGGCAGCACCGACGATTGTTCCTGTGTCACTGATATCAGTTCCGGCGCCTCGCGGGAATCCTGGCAAAGTGCCGAGGTTCATCATGCGTTCCTTGTCCCAGAAGAACGCGTGGGTGAGGGTGCCATTTCCATCTGGATCGGGTAGGAGCCCCCACCCAGATACCTGATTGTGGATATTGATCCCCGCACCTTCCGATGAAAACCCGCCGGGAATGGGTCCGAGTGAGATGGCTTGGCCACTCTCCCAAACAAATGCGATTCGCTCGCCTCCGTCTTCCCGCCACCACCCGGTGATCGCTCCGTTCTCATTGATGTCAAAGGCGCGGTTATCCGCTCCACCAATCGACGGTCCGAGGTCGATCATCTCGCCATTCTCCCAGATGAACGCCTGCCACGGACCGATGAGGTTGTTTCCCCAGAAACCGGTTATCTGGCCGCTGCCATTGATTCCATGGGCTTCGGACCAGTTCCCGCCGGGGAGTGTGCCGAGGCTGGTAAACTGGTCGGTTTCGAAATCGTAGAGGAAGCCGGTTACTCCCAGCTCCAGTTCTGCATTGCTGTACGTTCCCACAACCTTCGAACCGGAGATCGCCAAAGCCTGACTCTCACTCGTCTGCGGCGGCATGGGGACCAGCTCCAAGCCGGTCTCGGCCGTCCAGCGAAAGGCGCGCTGGACGAGGCCGCAGGTGGTGTACCCCGCGACGTCGCCATCGTCGTTCAACGCCAACGCCGTGACCGCCGCTAAGTGGTCCCCACACTGAAACCCTTCAATGATCGCCGTCACCTCATACTCCGGCGGACCGCCCCCGGAAAGCGCGGTTTGTGCACTCGCCATCGCCACCAGAATCGCCAAAGTTGTTGTCCATCGTTCGTTCATCGTTCGTTCCTCCCGCGACCGCGACCATCGGTCGCGGCTTTACACTTCGTGCCTTCGTGCCTACGTGCCTTTTTCTGGCTTGATGCCATCCTCACAGTCCTATACGCCGGTTTTGCCGGAATCTTGCGCAATCCGGTGAATCTTTTTTCCCCTCCATGACTCGGCCCCCCAACCGGTGGCCGTCCTGGATCGAGCCGATGGCCAAGCTGGGATGCGATCCACCCCCATCCGCCCATCTACCCCGTGTTCCAGAGTTGTTGGTTCGTCCGGGGCGTATCGCGTCCGTGGCGGGTGGGTCTTGCCCCATATCGCGGATGGGGCGGCTCTGCCGCTGATCCGACCAAACGTCCGTTGGAGCCAAGAACGCGTCCGCAGCGGGTCTGATCGCCGGGGCTGGTATCGATACGGTCGATCTCGGGTTCATCGCTGGGCTCATCGTTTCGTCTCTCGGGACAGGTCTTCTAGCTCCTGGGCTCTGCTGCCCGGCCCCAACGGGCGGACCGAGGGCCGAATCCAGATCTCATCTCCCCCTGCACCAATAGAGGTGAGAGCCACGGGGTGGGTGTGATCGAGAATCTCAAATTCTTTGAAGAAATCTGGGAGACCGGCCTTTGGGTGGAATTAGCCGAACCATCCGGGGCTGGGCGGGAGTGATGAGAGGCCCCCTCGCCGGCCCGAAACCGCGTCGGGCAACCACGTAGTTTCCGGTCCGACAAAGAGATCGACACTTCATGGCCCTCACCGGTGATGATCGAGAGCTCGACCGATGACCCTCGCGCATGGGCCCGAATGCCCGGCGCGAGCTGGTAGATCCGCCTCTTTGCATCTCGCTCACGCCATACGAGCTGATGCTCTCGGAGTACCCGTAGGCTCCCACTGACAGCCGCGATATTTCGACGTTGGGCCTTCGCCAGCGTCGTCACATCTTGTTTGCCTCTGACGAGACTAATCAAGATCTCGCGCCGTACTCGCCCCGCAAGGACGTTCGGCACAACGTCAAGCGAAGGTCGTCCTCGACTCCGTCTTCGGGCGATTTGTCTTGGGCGAGTCATCCCCTAACTCTCGATCTGTGCTCGGAACTGTGCTGGCTCGCGCGTACTCCCATAGTCCGCGGAGCAGTCTTGCCGTTTATTATTACCGGCTTTTCCTCCAAGGTATTCATATGTCATCTACCGTACATGACATATGACTTGATCGATTGCGGTTCGAAGCAAGACCGAGAAGGACGAGCCGTCGATCCGATCTGGCCCTCCGATCCGCCAAATCTGTAAACGGAGAGCCAGAGAGCGCGAGAGTCCCGGCGGGTTTCGCGCGCAAACGGCCCGTTCCGATCCGGGGTCGCCGCTCGCGATCCAAAGCCAAGAGCGCCGACCCCTCGCCACGCCGTCGGAACGGGGCCAATCCCGGTGAGCTGCGCAATAGATGCGGTCACTTCCTGGCCGTGGGGTGCGGTCGCCCGATCAAGCACCCGGCAATTGGGGATTGACGATGCGCTATCCTCGCATTCGGCGACAGTAGACGATCCATTCCAGGACGAGGAGGGCGAACGCCGCTGCGGTCAGCCACGGCCAGAGTGGAAGCGGGGCCGCGGATCGAATCGCACCGGCCTCAGTTTGCTGAGCGTTCACCGTCACGGACGTTCGTGGCCGAAGGTCCGACTCCGTCTCACTCAACAGATTGATGGCGATTCGGTCAAAGGGCGGTTCGGCGCCGTGGACCTCGTACAGGCCGACGTGTCGCAGCCGAGGAAGAATGGCGGAAGCGGCCGGCTCCACCGCAACCGTCGCGCTCACCGGACCGCGGATCACCAGTTCGCGCGTCAGCGGTGACGTCGGTACGGTGATCGGCTCTCCCGCCTTGAAGCTGAGCGCCGCCCCGGTTTGACCGGCCAGCGTCAGGTGCTCCAGTACGTTCTGCAAGAACACGAGATTACTGATGTGAACCGGCCAATTACTTTGCGCCAACTCAAACCCGACGAGCACGTGACGTGCTGCGCGCCTGGGCACCAACGCAATCACCGGTCCGTCGGGACCGGTCGCCAGGGCCACGGCGCCGTCCGGCAACTCGTATCC
>JAPULP010000282.1 GCA_027294815.1 Gemmatimonadota bacterium
CCGTCGGCGAGGTCGATGGCGAAACCAAGCTCCAGTTCGAGGCCTTCGAGACACCCAAGGACGCCGAAGGTGAACTTGCCGGCGCAGGTACCGGAGGCGAGGCCGCCGGCGAGTCGACCTGATCGCGCCGGCAATTTAATCCAAGATCCGAGCCGAGACCGCTAGGGGTGTGGTCGGAATACGGCCGCGACCCCGTGCAGGCAGTTGCGGGTCGGGCGCATTCACGCCGCGCCTGGACGCGCCCTACCGGTTGCGACCGAAAACGCCGACACTACAATAGGGCCCTGTCAGCCCGGAACGCACGCGCCGACGTAGCTCAGTGGTAGAGCACGGCTTTCGTAAAGCTGAGGTCGAGGGTTCGAATCCCCCCGTCGGCTGTTTCATAACTCCTTGCCGTGACCGGCCTTCAAGTTTCTTCACCGACCTGGATCGTCTGGTGAATCCGCGGCATGGGTCAGTCAGCGTCACCCCGTTGCGCCTTGGTGGGTGCGCGCGGTGAAATCCTGCAGAGCCCGCCGGAAAATTGCACCGAGAAGCGACGCAATCAGGACGTGTCGCGAGCAATCTAAATCTGCTCTGGATAACACGCTGAAGACGAGTACCTGAACGCTCCGCCGGGAATCCGTCTTGGCGGCGCAGGAGTTGCTTCCATCAGATACAATCTGGCTCGACCGCCGGCGATACGCGGGGTGCGGGTTGATGACGCGGCGCCCATTTCGTCAAAGCGCCGCTTTCAGGCCGAGTGTCGGAGATTGACGGTAGTACGGACACTCCGCTAAAGATCGACGTGGCGCCGTTTAGACTGTTGCGGCCGCAATCGCATTCATCGAGGAGCGCACCACTCGACTGGAAGAACAAGCGACCGCGGATTAGTTAGAAGCGACCGGGATCACGCGAGCCACCGAACGGCTGCCATTGCCTGGACATGGAGGCGGGATCGTGGAGGCGTGAAGAGACGTCTGAATGGAGAGCAGAATGACACAATTGCCAGCCACGAATCCAGTGCAGCCAGCCAAGGTGTCGGATCCGCGGATCCGTGACCGCCTGAAACTCGTAGGGTTCATTGGAACGTACGTACCACGCAAATGTGGCATTGCCACGTTCACCGCGGATCTACTCCACGCGGTCGCCGCTGAAGCGCCCTCAACGCGCGTGATTGCGGTTGCCAGCAATGACGTGCCCGACGGCTACGACTATCCGCCGGAGGTCCAATTCGAGATCGCCCAGCAACGCCTGGCGGACTACCGGAAGGCGGCCGAATACCTGAACGTGAACGAGTACGATGCCGTATGCGTCCAACACGAATTCGGTATTTACGGGGGAACAGAAGGGGAGCACCTCGTAAAGCTGCTCGGCGAACTCCGCATGCCGAAGATCGCGACGCTGCACACACTGCTGCGCGAACCGACTCCGGAGCAGCGGCGGGTCCTGTGCAGCCTCGCAGAAGTGTGCGATCGCCTGGTGGTCATGAGCGAAATGGGGCGACGTTTCCTGGAGGAAATCTACCGTATACCGTCGGACTCGATTCTCGTCATCCCGCATGGCGTACCCGACACGCCGTTTCTCGACACGAACTTCTACAAAGATAAGTTCGGCGTTTCGGGCAAAAAAGTGATTCTCACGTTCGGGCTCTTATCGCCGAACAAGGGCATAGAGGTGATGCTCCGCGCGCTGCCACGCATCGTCGAGCGTCATCCGGACGTCGTGTACGTGGTTCTCGGCGCGACCCATCCGCACATCAGGCGTACCCAGGGTGAGGCCTACAGGCTTCGGCTGCAGCAGTTGGCACGTAGCCAAGGCGTCGATAAACACGTCATCTTCCGTGACCAATTCGTGGCGCTTTCGCAGCTTTGCGAGTATCTCGGGGCGGCGGATGTGTATTGCACCCCCTACCTGAACGTGGCTCAAATCACGTCCGGAACGCTTTCTTACGCCATGGCCACCGGCAACGCGATCGTGTCCACGCCATACTGGCACGCCGAGGAAATGCTGCAAGACGGTCGCGGTCGACTCGTGCCTTTCAACGATTCAGCGGCACTGGCGACCGAGATCACCGACCTGCTCTCGGACGAGGACGAGCGATTGGCAATCCGGCGGCGCGCCTACGATTTCACTCGAAGCCACACATGGAAAGAGGTCGCCCGACGCTACCTTGACCTCTTCGTGGAGTGTCGCGATCATCGGCGGGTCGAGGAGCGTCCCGCCTACCAAACGCGCACGCTGCGCACCTTGGCGACCGTGCTGCCCGAACTGAAATTCGATCACCTGAAGCGCTTGACCGACGACGTCGGAATCCTCCAACACGCTACCTACAGCGTGCCCAATCGCGACCACGGCTACTGCACCGACGACAACGCCCGCGCCTTGCTCGTCACATCACTGGCACAACGGCATGTACCTGCAGTGCCCCAACTCCAGGATCTCAGCGGCACCTACCTCAGTTACCTTCTGCACGCGTTTAATCCCAAGACAGGCATGTTCCGCAACTTCATGGGCTACGATCGTTGCTGGATGGAGGCCGCCGGATCCGAGGACAGTCATGCCCGGGCCGTATGGGCGCTTGGCGAGACCGTCATCGGCGCCGCAGAGGACATAGAGAGTCGACTTGCCACGGCGTTGTTGCACAAGGCACTCCCTGCCGTGGAGCGATTCGAATCGCCGCGCGCCGTTTCGCACGCGCTCCTGGGCGTCAACGCTTTTCTCCGGATTTCTCCGAACGACGAAGTGGCGCAGAGGCAGCTCGAGAAAATGGGCGACAGACTGTACCAACGGTATCAGCAAAATGCCTCCGCTGACTGGCCGTGGATCGAGGATGAACTTACCTACTCCAACGGTGCAATTGCCCATGCCCTGCTGGCGGTTGGCGAGTCTCTTGGCCGGTCAAGCATGAGAGAGGCCGGCTTGGAATCCCTCGACTGGCTCGTGACCTTGCAGACCGAAGACGGCCGGTACGTGCCCATCGGCAACCAGGGATGGTATCGCCGGGGCGGAGAGCGAGCCCGTTTCGATCAGCAACCCATCGAGGCCGCAAGCATGATTCCCGCCTGCGTGGAAGCCTACCGGGTGACCGGCGAGCACCGGTGGCTGGGCGAAGCACAGCGCTGCTTTCGATGGTTCACCGGAGAGAACCACCACGACCTGCCTATGTATGACGAAACCACGGGGGCCTGTTGCGACGGGCTAAGCGCGGACGGTCTCAACCAGAACCGCGGAGCCGAGTCAACACTTGCCTGGCTCTACTCGCTTATTTTCATGCATGCCCTTCAATCCGAAGGCACGCTGGGATGGAGCAAAGTCGAAGCTGAGGAGGCGGAGGCCGTCGCAGAGGACAACGACGGGCGCGGGGCGGCCCATTGCGTCTGAACAGCTCCCAAGGGAACAAGACACATGACCCAGTCAGACATGGAAAATGAGCGCCCAAGGCTGCTGCGGCGCGACAAGAGGAACCCGCTCCTGCGTGCCCAGGACTGGCCGTATTTCGTGAATACCGTGTTCAACGCCGGCGCCACCCGATTGCCATCCGGCGAGACCCTGTTGCTTGTCCGAGTGGAGGACTGCTCGGGTCGATCCCATCTCACTGCGGCCCGCTCCGCGGACGGCGTTACCGGGTGGCGGATTGATGGAGAGGCGACTTTGTTGCCCGACCTGGAGCGACAGGGCCAGGAACGCTGGGGGATCGAAGACCCGCGCATTGTATGGGTACCTGATCTCAGCAAGTACGCCATAACCTACACCTCCTACAGTCCGGCAGGGCCGGGTGTCTCTCTGGCGTTGACCGAGGATTTCCGGCGCTTCGAGCGGATTGGTGTCGTCATGCCACCGGAGGACAAGGACGCAACGATGCTGCCGGAGCGCATCAAGGGTCGTTGGGCCATGATTCATCGACCGGTCTCGGCGATTGGCGCGGACATCTGGATGTCCTTTTCACCCGATTTGAAGCACTGGGGTGATCACACGGTTCTGCTTCGCGCCAGGCAGGGACCCTGGTGGGATGCCAACAAGATCGGCCTCTCACCGCCCTTGATCCCCTGTGATGAAGGCTGGCTGATGATGTATCACGGCGTAAAGACGACGGTTGCCGGCGCCCTTTATCGGGTGGGCCTTGCCCTGCTGGATCGTGATGACCCGACCAAGTGCCTCTTGCGCAGCCATCGGTGGCTCTTCGGACCCGAGACTGACTACGAGCGGACCGGCGACGTGGCCGATGTGGTGTTTCCGTGCGGGTATACGCTCGCCGACGACGCCGACACACTCAACCTCTACTATGGTGCCGCCGACACCTGCATCGCCCTCGCCACGGGAAGCGTTCGTGAGATGCTGGCTTGGCTGAAGGAAGTCGGAGTCCCGGCGGACAATACGGAAGGTTGAGGATTCAGCAGGACTAGTCCAGTTCAGGATCGAGTCGTTATGCGAATCGCTATGCTCGCCCCCATCAACTGGCCGCTTCCCCCAAACGGCTACGGTCCCTGGGAGCAGGTGGCACACAACCTGTGCGAGGAACTTGTCCGACGGGGTCATGACGTAACGCTCTTCGCGGCCGGGGGTACCCAGACCACCGCACGGTTCGTGCAGACAACTCCCTACGCCCTCTCGACGTGGCCGGAGGAAGAGTGATCGCGTCCCCGGGCATTCGACCCCGAGAGCGGCCTGCTCGAGGGCCCTCCGGACGCTCGTGTGCTCGAGCAATATCACATCGCCCAGTGCATGGAAAGAGCCGCCCGCGGCGAGTTCGACGTCGTGCACTCCCACTTGCACGTCCACGCCCTGGTCTTCGCTCGCCTGATTCCGTGTCCCTTGGTGACCACGTTGCACGGTTCCGCCTGGGTCCGGGCCACGCACCCGGTCCTCGAGGCATTCCGCGAATTACCCTTCGTTTCGTTATCACGCGCCGAGCGGCGGTTCTTGCCCGGGCTGAACTACGTAGCGACGGTATACAACGGCATCCGTATCGAGGAATTCCCCCTTGAGTCCAACAAGGAGGACTATCTGCTCTTCGCCGGCCGACTGGCGCCGGAGAAGGGCGCAGCGGAGGCGGTGGAGCT
>JAPULP010000283.1 GCA_027294815.1 Gemmatimonadota bacterium
AGCGGAGCTCACCCAGGGTCCACCCAAACTCGAACGATCTGGTGCTTTGCGATGGGACCACGCCCAGCCGTGTCCTGTAGCCTGACCGGTACGCGTAGACCGTCGCCTCATAGAAGGCCTGGTTCTCGACCTCGACTGAAATCTCTGGCCTAGCGTTCGCGGATCGGATAGTCGACGTCGAGGCGCCGGTTCCGCCGCCACCCGCACACGCGAACGCCGCAGACACCCCAAAGACGAGGCCGAGAATCTTGACAGTCATCGTAGTCGAGTAGCCGATTGCGTTGCTTCTCCTCGAACTCATCGAAGCCCCCCTGAACCATTGGGTAGATCGAGCCTTGCTGCCCGGCATCGTTGTCGGACCCGATGCCAAAATGTAACCCACTTGTCGAATGCGGGGCGGAAACGGTCTCAGACCATCTCGATACGCGCTCCGCGGCACTCGTGCACTCCAAGCGCACCTGATGGGCCGGCCCGCAAGCGAAGGGAGGATTCCCTCTCCGTCGTAATCATAATCACGGTATCGCTCAACCGAAATGAGGCCGTTCGACCGTCCACCCGGGCGTCGAGTCCTAGGAGTTCTCCGTACCGCGTGACGGTCCGCCTAAACCGATCCACTTGCACAACGACCTCACCGATCCCGGTCACTCCATTCGGATGTTTCCTGGCGTCGCCACTCGGCACGCGCAATCCTCGATCGGTCACGTCTTCGATGAGAAACGGCAGACCGGGATCTTTGGGAAACGCAAGCTCCCACTCGACTTCCCTGCCGTCAGGACGCATTCGGCGTCCCGGAAACGGTCCTTCGATTTCTAGCCCAGCAGAACGAGCGTTATCAACGACCTCGCGGATTCCGACGGTAACGAGACCCAGGTCTCGGAACCCTTCACCCTCTGCGCCGCGCGGGAGAAAGCGATGGTCCATCGGCGTCGTCCCGCTGACGGCCCTCAATGCCTCGGCGTGGGGCAGATCGCGATGCATCTCGGGGATATTGAACGCCAGCATTTCGAGGTACGCGCCGTCGGCCAGCGGGATGAGCGCGTTCTTGGTCAATCCGCCGGCGTGTGTTCCGCCGGGCGTGACCTGAAACCCGACTCGCTCGAAATCGGTCCTAGCTTCGCTCAGATCTTCGACGAAGATGACGGCGTGATCAATGGAGAATGTCACCGGAAAAAATCAGCCACGGAAACCACGGTTACCGGTTACCGATAACCGTGGTCACAGCACGAATCCAAACACCAGGAACAGCGTGAGTGCACCACTGGCCGCTATCAACGCATACGGCAGTTGCGTGCGGACGTGGTCGATGTGGTCTGTTGCAGACGCCATGGACGCAACGATGGTGCTGTCCGAAATGGGAGAGCAGTGGTCGCCGAAAATTCCCCCGCCGAGTGCCGCGGCAAGAGTTAGCCCCGGGTGAAGGTCCAATTGTGTGTAGATCGGAATCACGATCGGTATCATGATGGCGAACGTTCCCCACGATGTTCCGGTTGAAAAAGCAATAAAGCAAGCGAGCACGAAGATGATGGCGGGCACGAATCCGGGGTGGAGTGCGGCTTGCGCCGCTCCCGCCAGGAACACGCCGGTCCCCAGCGCGCGTTGCGTCGCGCCAATCGTGAATGCCAGCGACAGGACCAATACCAACGGCACCAGCCCCTGCACACCTTTGATGCCCTGATCCGTCATCTCCTTGATCGTCATGATGCCCTGCGCTTTATACGCCACGGTCGCGACGAGCAGGCCAAGGATCACTCCCCACAGAACGGCGTGAGAACCGCTCCCGGCCATGATGTCCCCGTCCCCGGTGATCCACAGCACGGTGGGCACCGCAGCGACCATCGTTGCAATCGGTAGGACCATGTTCACTGCTCGTGGCGGTACGCCTTCGAGCGGCTTGGTCGCGGCAACCTCAGAAGCCACCATCGGCTCGGCCCCGTCGCGTAATACCTTTCCTTCCTCTAAGACACGGCGTTCCGCTTCACGCATCGGCCCGATGTTCCAGCCCGTGATGATCACAAAGAACGCCAGGGCGATGGCAAGGATCGCGTAGAAGTTGAGCGGCAGCGCGGACACGACGAGCGCAACGGGATTCTCGACATCCTGCGCCGCCAGGAGCCCGATGATGTATGCGCCCCACGCATTGAGCGGAATCAGAATGCACTTGGGGGCGCAGGTCGCGTCGATGATGTAGCTGAGTTTCTCTCGCGAGATGCGGCACTTGTCGAACAGCGGGCGCGCCACCGAACCCGACACCAGCAGCCCGAAATTGGATTCCAAAAAGACGCCCATGCTGACGAACGCCGCGAGCAAGCCCGCCGAACGCTGGTTCGTGGCAAGCCTTCGGCGCTCTACCCACCCAATGAATCCCTCCATGCCGCCCGACGCCTGCGTGAAGGTGATCATCGCGCCGATCAGTGCCGAAAAGAGGAGCGTTCGTGCGTTGTCGGGAGCGGTGACCGAGGCGACGAAGACGTCGACCGACTGGATGAGACCCGTCACCGGATTCCAGTCGTTCATGATCGTCCACCCGAGCCAAATGAACAGCCCAAGCGACAGGTAGACCTGCCTGGTCTTGATGGCCAACCCAATCGCGACGATCGGCGGTAGGATTGAGACCCAGCCGACGGAATCCACCCCTCTATCTCCTCCCCCTACCGCTTGGCGGAATGACGGAATGACGGAAATCTTGCTCTGGAATTTCGACCCCGACGATAACCCGGTTTCCTGCCGGTGGGAATGATCAGATTGGTCTTGCGATGAACCGGAAAGCGCCAAGTACCTTCGGTCTGCTCCCTGCTCCCTGCTCCCTGCTCCCTGCTCCCTCTGCCCGTCTACCTTCCGTCCTACCGTCCTACCGTCCTACCGTCCTCCCATCATGCGGAACCACCGTCCCTTCGTGCTGCGCCGCGAACGTGATCAGCAACCGCACGCTCAACCCATAACTCTGCACTCCGGCTCGCACCCGGTTCGTCCGCAAGTAGCGATCGTTGA
>JAPULP010000284.1 GCA_027294815.1 Gemmatimonadota bacterium
ACGCGAAGGCGATGCGGAGTACCGTGCGTGCCCGGGCCCGAGCAACGTGACGGTCACGGTGGAGTGGGACCATCCCCTCATAGGAAGGCAGCAGGGCTCGTACCGGATGTCGCCGGAGGGGTTTGGCAAGGAATTGGCTTCGGCCAGAACCTTTGGTTTTGTGTACGAAATCGATGAGCTACGCGACCGGGGATTGATCGCCGGTGGCCACTTGGGTTGTGCCGTAGTGCTGTCGGAATCCGGCGTGATCAACACTAAATTGAGATGGGACGACGAGTTCGTTCGCCACAAGGCCTTGGATTTGATCGGCGATCTCACGCTCATGGGCGGAAGGTTCAATGCTACAATAGAGGCGAGGCGGCCAAGCCACCGAGGCAACATTGCGTTTGCCCGCGCCATACATCATCACTGCTCGAGTGGAAAGCGAGAACGCCGTTATGGAAATGGACATCACCAAAATCCTTGACGTGCTACCCCACCGATTTCCGATGCTGTTGGTGGATCGCATAGTGGAATCCGAAGCAGGTAAGCGAATCGTCGGGATCAAGAACGTCACCATCAATGAGCCGTTCTTTCAGGGACATTTCCCTGGGCATCCCATCATGCCGGGAGTGCTGATTGTCGAAGCTATGGCTCAAGCGGGTGGCATGTTGATGATGGATGCCGTGGAAAACCCGCAGGACAAGGTGGTCTACTTCATGACAATCGATAAGGTCAAGTTCCGGCGCCCCGTCGTGCCGGGAGATCAGCTTCGGCTTGAAGTCGAATTGCTCGAATTCAAGGGCAAGCGCTGCAAGATGCGCGGCGAGGCGTTTGTGGACGGCAAGAAGGTGACCGAAGCGGAAATGATGGCGGGGATCGTGGACCGATGACAACACGGATGATCTATTCATGACAACACGGATGATCTATTCATGACAACACGGATGATCTATTTGTGACCGCTCGTGTACACCCGACTGCCATAGTCGATCCGTCTGCGGAACTCGGCCTCGACGTGGTCGTCGAACCGTTCGCGGTTGTAGGTCGGGGAGTGGTAGTAGGTGCAGGCACGACGATCGGTACACGGGCTACGGTGTGTGGTCCGACGAGATTGGGTGCCGGGTGCTCGGTGGGGATCGGCGCCGTGATCGGAACCGATCCGCAAGACTTGAAATATGAGGGGGAAGGGGAAGTCAGCGAGCTGGTGATCGGCGAGGAAACCAATATCCGCGAATATGTGACCATCAACCGAGGGACGTCGGCGTCCGGAAGCACGGTCGTAGGGCCACGCTGCTACCTCATGAGCTACGTCCACATCGCCCACGACTGTCGCCTCGACGAGGGCGTCATCCTTGCCAACGCTGTCCAATTGGCGGGGCACGTCGATATCGGAGCCTTTGCTCAGATCGGCGGGCTGACTCCCGTGCACCAGTTTGTGAGAATCGGTGCCCATGCGTTCATCGGAGGCGGCTCGAGAGTCCCCCAGGATGTTCCGCCCTTCGCAAGAACGGCCGGCAACCCGATACGGTTCTACGGGATCAACGCGGTCGGGCTCAGACGGGCCGGCTTCGACGCCGACCTGCGCCTGACGATCCAGCGTGCGTACCGAGTGTTGTTCAACTCCTCATTGCCGCGTAGTGAGGCGATTGACCGAGTCCGAGATGGGAGCGGTCACATCCCTGAGGTTGGGCAGCTGCTGGATTTCCTGGAGACATCAGAGCGAGGAGTGATGGTGTGATGCTCGTGGAAGAGGCACGCACGCCATATAGCGCAAATGCCTCGTGCCATTCGCCCAAACGGATCCTGGTGTCGGCCGGAGAGCCTTCCGCCGATCTGCATGCGGCGGGTGTCATATCTGTGTTGCGCGACCGGTTTCCCGAATCGCAGTTTTCCGGTCTGGGGGGCCCGAGGATGGCGGCGGCGGGAGCAGGTCTGACCACGCGGATGGAAACGCTGACGACCATTGGCTTTACGCAGGTGGCCCGGACGCTTCCCGCACATGTCCGCCTGCTGTCCGCCATGCGTCGTGAACTCGCCCAGGGGCGCACCGACATGGTGTTGCTGACGGATTATCCCGGCCTTCACCTGCGGGTGGCCAGGGAAGCAGCGAAATATGGAGTGCCGGTGCTGTATTACATCGCCCCCCAGATGTGGGCGTGGGGCGAACGAAGGGTTTCGGTTCTTCGGGATGTGGTCACGCATCTCGCTGTCATCCTGCCGTTTGAAGAGCAATTCTTTTCCCGTCGCGGTGTGCGGACGACGTTTGTCGGCCATCCGCTGCTCGACCGGAAGAGACCCACAGCACAGGAGGCACGGAGGGCTGTGGGCTTGGGCGCGTCCACGCCCGTGTTGGGCCTGTTCCCCGGGAGCAGAAAGACGGAGGTGCGGCGCCTCTGGCCGATTCTGCGGGAGGCCGCGCGCCTCGTCCGCAAATCGGTGCCTGAGGTGGAAGTCGTGGTTGCGACAATGCCGGGGCTGAAATACCACGGTGGCGATGGGTTCCGGCTGTGGGCTGCCGATTCGCCCACCGTCATGGCGGTCTCCAATGCGGCAATATGTAAATCCGGTACGAGCACGCTCGAAGCAGTCCTGGCCGACACACCGATGGTGATTTGCTACCGAACGGATGCTATTTCCTACGCCATCGCGAAGCGTGTCGTGCGGTGCCCGCACATCGGTTTGGTGAACCTCGTGGCAGGGCGTGAGGTTGCTCCCGAGTACATCCAGGGAGCGGCGACCGCCGAGCAGTTGGCGCGACACGTTCTAGTCCTCCTCGACTCCGACGGCCGGGAGGGATCCCGGCAACGCGATGCGTTCGCCTTGGTCCGAGAGCGGTTGGGCACTCCGGGTGCCTCGCGGCGTGTCGCGGACCTGGCCGCGGGATTGATGGGGAGTTGAGGAGTATCAGGGCGGGGGCGGGGGCGGTGATTGCGCGACTGTTGGTGTCTCTGCTGGGTCTGACGTGGCGCGTGCAGGCTCGTGGACGTGAGCACCCCGACGGGTTGCGTCGCCATGGTCGGCCGTTCGTCTTTGCGTCGTGGCACAGCCACC
>JAPULP010000285.1 GCA_027294815.1 Gemmatimonadota bacterium
GCAGCCTCATGGAGAACAGCGCTGCCAGCCAGAGCGACGTGTTCGTCATCGACCTGGCGGGCGGCGAGCCCCGCAACCTCACCCCGAACATGGACTACTCGGCCTCCGGCGTGCGCTGGTCCGCCGACGGGAGCAAGGTCCTGTTCACGATCGCCAACGGCCTGTCCTCCCATCTCTACGAGGTGTCGGCCCGCGGTGGTGAGCCGAAGATGATCCTGCCGGACGACGAGTACATCTACGGCGGCACCCAGGTGTCGGAGGATGGAACCAAGCTCCTGTTCACCGGCAGCTCGCCGTATACCACGGGCGAGTTGTTCATGGCCGATATCGACGGGTCGAACATCCAGCATGTCCTGAGCCCCACGAACGGGATGGAGGACTTCGACCTGGCTCGCTCTGAGTTCCTCACCTGGAAGGGCGCCGACGGATGGGATATCGATGGCATCCTGACGTACCCGCTGGGGTACGAGCCGGGTCAGCGCTACCCTATGATCCTCCAGGTGCACGGCGGTCCCCACGGCCGTTACTCCAAGGGCTTCAACGCCGGCTCCCAGATCTGGGCGGCGCGCGGCTATGCGATCCTGCGCGGCAACCCGCGGGGGAGTTCGGGTCGCACACTCGAGTTCTCGAACGCCAACTACATGGACTGGGGAGGTAAGGACTTCCAGGACCTCATGGCCGGTGTGGACCGCGTTGTGGAGATGGGCGTGGCCGATCCCGACATGCTGGCGATCATGGGCGGCAGCTACGGCGGCTTCATGACGTTCTGGGGCATCACGCAGACCGACCGCTTCAAGGCCGCTGTCGGACACGCAGCCATCAGCGACTGGTACGCGTTTTACGGCCAGACCGACATTCCCTACCTCCTGGAGTTCGGTTTCGGTGGCTTGCCCTGGGAGACCAAGGAGACGTTCGAGCGCTTCAGCCCCATCGAGTACGCCGCGAATGTGACCACCCCGCTCCTGATCACCCACGGTGAGCAGGACAGGCGGGTGCCCATTGCCCAGGGCGAGCAGTACTACCGCTCGCTCAAGAAGCTGGGCAACGACGTGGAGTTCCTCCGCTTTCCGCGTGAGGGACACGGAATTCGCGAGCCGAGGCACCGGATCTTCCTGGACGCCGAGCAGGCCAAGTGGATCGACAAGTACGTGAAGCAGCGGCGTCCGATCAGCGACGGGGACGGCCCGTCGACGAACTCCTCGAGCAAGCGGTAGTCTGGCCCGGAGATGTAACCGGCGAGATCGACGCCAGTGTCGCGGCAATTGAAGGTTGTATGCTCGATTGCCTGTCGTCTCCGAAGGCGAATCCGATGCGGTTGCGAAGCAAGATAGAGTGTTGCATAAATATGCATTCTGATACATATTCATGCGTCACGAGAGTCTGGCTTCGTACCTGTGCGGGCTGCCGGGTGAATCCGGCTGCCAGGCATCCTCTATCGCTCTAGCTCACCCTGGGGCGGGATTTTCAAGCCGCACGAAGAGGAATCGGAAATGAACCAACAAGATCTTCTGTCAGAGGTCGACCGGTACAGCGCCCACAACTATCACCCGTTGCCCATCGTCCTGTCGCGTGGGGAGGGTGTGTGGGTGTGGGACGTCGAAGGAAACAAATACCTGGACTGTCTTGCCGGTTATTCCGCTCTCAACCAAGGGCATAGACATCCGGCAATCTTGCAAGCTGCCCAAAAACAGCTCGAACTGCTTACGCTGACGTCTCGCGCCTTTCACAACGACCAGATGGGGCCTTTCCTACACGAGCTGTGCGAGCTCACGGGCTACGAGAAGGCGCTGCCCATGAACACCGGCGCCGAGGCCGTGGAAACGGCGATCAAGGCCGTGCGACGTTGGGGTTATCGGGTGAAGGGTATTCCCTCGGACCAGGCCGAGATCATCGTCTGCGAGAATAATTTCCACGGGCGCACCACGACCGTGATTTCGTTCTCGACCGAGCACGCATACAATGCGGATTTCGGACCGTTTACCCCCGGTTTCAAGATCATTCCGTACGGTGATGCTGACGCGCTGGCTGCTGCCATCACGCCGAACACCGCCGCGTTCATGGTGGAGCCCCTCCAGGGTGAGGGCGGTGTGCTCCTTCCGCCCAAAGGCTATCTGCACAAGGCCGCGGAGATCTGTGCCCAAAACAACGTGCTGCTCGTGGCCGATGAGATTCAAACCGGACTCGGGCGGACGGGGAAGATGTTTTGTTGCGAGTGGGAGAACGTGAGGCCGGATGTCTTGGTTGTCGGCAAGGCGCTGAGCGGAGGTTTCTATCCCGTGTCGGCGATGCTGGCGGACGACAACGTCATGAGCGTCTTCGGCCCCGGCGACCACGGATCTACGTTTGGAGGAAACCCGCTTGGCGCAGCGGTAGCGAGGGCGGCGATGAAGGTGTTGGTCGATGAGCAACTACCCGAGCGTGCGCTGGAACTCGGCAACTGGTTCATGAGTGAACTTCGCGAACTCGAGTCACCCCATGTTGCGGAAGTGAGGGGGCAGGGGCTCATGATCGGCGTCGTGATCAAAGACGCGAGCGGGACCGCGCGGCCATTCTGTGAAGCACTCATGAAAAAGGGAATCCTGGCAAAGGAAACCCACGAACAGGTGGTGAGATTTGCTCCGCCGTTGGTAATCGAAAAGGCTGACTTGGAATGGGCGTTGGAACCGATTGCCGAAGCGTTGGGAGCCGTAACGAAGGTGGGTTAGGGCAGTCCTACGATCTGCGTGCTGCCCGCCGTATGTCCGCACGCACGCGCCGGCGGGCGGCGGCGGCCTTCAATCGTTTTGCCGTGCTCGGCTTGACGTAGAAGCGCTTCTTCCGGAGGTCCTTGAGGATCCCGGACCGCATGACTTTGCGCTTGAACGCTTTGATGGCGGCGTCGAGTCGGTCGCCTTCTCCTATGGTCACTTCGGTCATAAGCAGATAATGTGACGCGTTTGACTCCAGAAAGCGAGGGCCGCCCCGATTGACGCGGAGCGGCCCCATGTTGAAAAGCAGGTGCGCGGGTCAGTTCTCGAGTGGCGACACGTTCTCTGCGGCGGGTCCCTTTTCCCCGTCGACGACATCGAACTCCACACGGTCACCTTCTGTCAGGGGCTTGAATCCTTCTCCCTGAATCGACGCTCTCCATCTTCGGGCTTGATGAAGCCAAATCCCTTCCCGTTGTTGAACCACTTCACCCACTCTCGTCTTCGGGTCCCATTCGACAACGCGCCGCCGTATACTCATCGCAAGCTGGAATCGATCAACCCGTCATCCGGGTCGTCATGACCGACTTACAAGTCCGTTCGTATCGTGGTGGCACCGTTGAGACGGTGCATAACATCTGCGCCGCTGTGGTAGACAAGCGTGGCAAGATCGTTGCCGGCGTCGGCAATCCGAGCTTGATCGCGCCGGCCCGGTCGGCGGCAAAGCCCTTTCAAGCGTTGCCGCTCATCGAGGATGGTGTCGACAAGCAGCTCGGGATCACGGCCCGCGAGTTGGCGTTGGGATGCGCTTCACACAATTCCGAGACGTATCAGGTCGCCATCGTGCGCGATTGGATGCGGCGAGTCGGTATTGACGAAAATCAGCTCGTCTGCGGCGCGCACCGCCCTCTGGCCAAGGATCTTGGCTTCAGGCGGCTCGATGGATCGTGGGAGGATGTGGAGTTGGCGCCGCCGTCACGCACAGCGAGTAACTGTTCCGGTAAACACACCGGCATGCTTTCGCTGGCAATGTTTCACGGGTGGGACACGCGCGGGTATGCCGTGGAGAGCCACCCGGTACAGCAACGGTGTCGTTCGGTCATCTCTCAATGGTTCGAGCTTCCGGCGAACGACGTGCGTGGTGGAGTGGACGGCTGTGGTGTGGTATCCTGGGCGGTTCCCTTGCGGGCACTGGCGACGGGGTATGCGCGTTTGGCGGATGCCGATGGGTCGATGAAGAGCATCGTGTCTGCGATGATGCGGCATCCCGATCTCGTCGCGGGCAAGCGGCGTTCGTGTACCGCCATCATGGAAGCGTATCCGGCCCGCGTCTTGGCGAAGGTTGGGGCAGGGGGCGTGTACGCCGCGACCCTGCTCGATCAGGGGTTGGGCGTGGCCGTCAAGGTCGTGGATGGCGACGCGAGAGCCTCGACACCGGCTCTACTGGCGGTGCTCGATCATCTCGGGTTGGACACGGCATCCTCCGATACTCTGTCCCGTTTTGCCAAGCCGGTCATTCTGAACACCAACGGCGAAGTGGTGGGGCACTACGAAGCTGTTGGGAGTCTGCGATAGATTGGTACTTCGGTTCGGTCCACACCTTGTAGATTCGTAGATCGTCAAAGCGGTTGAGGACTTCACGTGACATTCATCGACCAGGTAGTCATTACGGTATCAGCCGGCGCCGGTGGTGCGGGGGCGATGTCCTTTCGCCGAGAAAAGTTCGTCCCCAAGGGAGGACCCGACGGGGGCAACGGAGGGAAAGGGGGAAGCGTGTACCTCAAAGCCTCCGAGCATCTCTCGACACTGCTCGACTATCGGTACAAGTCGCAGTGGAAGGCCGACCGCGGCATGTACGGCCGGGGATCGAACAAGACCGGTAAGTCGGGTGAAGACCTCTACCTTCCCATCCCTTCCGGGACCGTGGCGATTGACGAAGAAACCGGCGAGACCTTGGGAGAGGTC
>JAPULP010000286.1 GCA_027294815.1 Gemmatimonadota bacterium
CGGTAGTGAAGCCGAAACTGTCGTCCGAGGCCCTGAACACCAGTGGCGCCACGGCGGAGGATACCAAGCAGCTCGCTGATCGCTTCGAGGTGGATTCGCTGAGGCTGCAGTTCACCGATGTTACCGGCATCAACAAGAACGTCGAGGTTCCCAAGAGCCAATTCGCCAAAGCGCTCGCCGGCGACATTCTTTTTGACGGGTCGTCCATCGAGGGCTTCGTGCGCATTGAAGAGAGCGACATGTTGCTGAAGGCCGACCTGGAAACCTTCCGGATTCTTCCGTACGACGACGAGGGTGGCCGTGTTGCTCGCTTGATTTGCGATATCTACAACGCCGACGACACACCTTTTGCGGGTTGTCCGCGACTCGCCTTGAAGCGTCAAGTCGCGGACGCCGCCGCGCTTGGCTATGAGATGATGGCCGGATGCGAGGCGGAGTTCTTTCTGTTCCAGGTGGATGAGAACGGCAACCCGTCGTTGGACACACACGACAAGGGTGGCTATTTCGATCTTGCGCCGGTGGACAAGGCCGAACCGCTGCGCCGCCTGATCATCAACGATCTGGAAATGCTTGGGTTCGAGGTCGAGGCCGGTCACCACGAAGTAGCGCACGGCCAGCACGAGATCGACTTCAAGTACGCCGACGCCGTTAGGACGGCGGACAACCTGGCGACGTTCAGGTTCGTTGTTCGGAACGTGGCGTATCGACATGGGTTCCTGGCGACGTTCATGCCGAAGCCGATCCAGGTAGCGAACGGCTCGGGTATGCACACGCATCAGTCACTCTTTCGCGGAGACACCAACGCGTTCTTCGCGCAGAACACCGAGTGGCAGCTGTCGACGGTTGGGCTGAGCTATATCGCCGGCTTGCTGAAGCACGCGCGTGGCTTTGTGGCGGTGACCAATCCGCTGGTCAACAGCTTTAAGCGTCTGGTACCGGGTTACGAAGCGCCCACCAACGTGGCGTGGAGCATGCGGAACCGGTCGCCGTTGATCCGTATTCCGGAGAAGCGCGGCCAGGGCACTCGGTGCGAGCTGCGTATGCCGGATCCGTCGGCGAATCCCTACCTCGCGTTGGGAGTACAGCTGGCGGCCGGCCTCGACGGCATCAAGCAAGAGTTGACGCCTCCCGATCCCGTCAACAAGAACATGTTCACGATGAGTCATCGGGAGCGGCGCAAGCACCGCATCGACGAGCTGCCACGGGATTTGCACGAGGCACTCGATGCCCTCGAGAAGGATGAAGTCATTCGGGACGCCCTGGGTGAGCACATCTACGAACGGTTCATGGAGGCCAAGCGCCAAGAGTGGTTGGAGTACTCCGCGAGCGTGAGCGAGTGGGAGATCGAGCGGTTCTTAGGTCAGTACTAGAGAACAGAGAATATCCAATATCCAATGTTGAATATTGAATATTCAGTATTGGATATTGGATATTCGCATTACTAGGTCCTTCCGTTCTTGCACCGACCTCCCCTTTTTACATCGATGCGATTGACCCCCTTCTGGTTGGTGATGATGGCCACCGTACCGGGAACTGTGCGGGCCCAAGTGGCTACAGCAGAGTCCGGCCCGGTCATCGACAGCATCATCGTGATAACCGAAAATGTGTTTGGCTCGGAGGAGGCTCGGAAGAACACCCTCTTTCGAATCGCCAACGCGATTCGCTTTACCACACGCGCCAATGTTGTACGCCGTGAGCTGCTGTTCAAACAGGGTGAAGTGTACGACTCCGCCACGGTGGCGGAGTCGGAGCGTAATCTCCGCGCGTTCGGCATCTTCCGAGACGCTGTCATTGACTCATCGACGGTAGACGGCAAGCTGGTCGTTACGGTGCGAACGTCTGACGGTTGGAGCACCCAATTCAACGTCAACGGCCGATTCACCGAGGGAACGTTCACATGGGCTGTTGAGTTGGCCGAACAGAACTTTGCCGGAACGGCGACCCTGGTGGACGTCAGTTACCGAAAGGAGCCGGATCGGACGGCTACGCGAGTTGGAACGCGCCTGCGGCGCGCGTTCGCATCCACTATCGCGGCCACCGGGTTTTACGAGAGCTTGTCCGACGGGAAGCGAGGGGGATGGGCGGCGGGCTCGCCATTCCGCGCGTTCAGCGACCGACGTTCCATCCAGGTCGTGGGCGAGCGAGCCGATCATCGGGTTCTCCAATTCGTGACCCGGAGCGCGATAGATCAGGACACGGTTGAATTCAACAGACGCGTGTTCGTCAATCGCGTTGATGCAGCCGTTGCACCAATAGCAACCCCTGGCCGCTATCTCCGAACCGGCATATCGGCGCTCGTCAAGAGAGAGGAGTTCGTCCCATGGAGCGCCAGAGACATGGCGTTTCCCGATACCGTCACCGGGACGATCGGTCTCTTTGCCGAGTACCGGCAGGCAAACTTCAAAGTTGTCACGCACTACAACGGATTCGCGCAGACGGAAGATCTCGACCTCAGCACGACCGTGCGACTCACGACATGGATTGCTCCAACAGCCTTTGGCTATGAGCGATTGGGTGTCGGTCCACGGTTGAGCGCCGCCGCAGGCGCGTCTCTTCCTTTTGGATTTCTCCGAGGCGGTCTTCTCGCCGGAGGCTTGTTTACATCGGCGGGTCTCGACTCGGGCCGCGTCGAGATATCAATGACGTTGGGTTCACAGTTCTTCAGCCGCCAAGCAACGTTCTTGAACGTCCGGGCGGGTATGCTGGAGAGTCCCACTCCGGGCCGCGAGTTTGACTTGGGGCACGGGATCGGCCCGCGTTCGTTTGGCCCGCATTCATTCACCGGCGACCGCGCGGTGTGGGGAACGTTCGAGCATCGGGTTTTTCTGGTGGACCAGTTCTTGGGTCTGCTCGGTCTTGGCGCGGCCGCGTTTCTCGATTACGGGGGAGCATGGTTCGATGGGATCACCGAGCCACAGTTCGGCGGCGACGTGGGATTCGGTCTCCGCCTAGGCGCGACGCGCGCTACCGGCATCAACGTTGGACGGTTCGACCTAGGGTATCGTTTTGGGGACGGCTGGTCCGGTAACCGGTGGGCGTTCAGTATCGGCAGAGGGTTTTTGTTTTAGAGTAGGTAGTGGGCAGTAGACAGTGATTTTTCCCTTAAGCCGCTGCGCTGCCCACTACCCACTAACTACTGCCCACTACCTACTGTACCACCGCCACACTCCCCGTCGGTAGCGGATTCAAGGTTGTAATAGTGCGTGCGTCCGTCGGCCCACCGTCACCGAACGCGTCGCCATATGGCTTCAACTGAAACGGAACGGCGACCAGCGATCCTTCGCCTTCGTCGAACGCAGGTTCGATCGAAATCACGTGCATCCACATGCTGTCTCCCGTCAGGGCGTCGTCTCCGTTGAAATCGAACGGAGTGGTCGGCATCGTTGCGGGGTTACCGTTGAGTGCCACGAAATCACTTCCGGGGAACGGCGGGCCGGCCGACAAATCGCTTGGTGCCCCCGAAAACGGTCCGGCCGCGTCGCTATCCCGACCGGACAAGACTCCATCGGGTCCGGGAGTGAACTTGCCGTACGAGAATGCCATTTGATTGCCCGTTCCGGGAGCGTAGACCACCCACCCTTCATACACCCATCCGGGGTTGAGCTCCGGGAGTGTCACCGTGGCGGACGGTGCCCCACCGGGTGCAAGCGGATCGAGAAGCCAGATGCCGGCGTCGTTGTCGTCGTCGGTCGCCGTCGTCGGCGTTAGGAGGACGTGAGTTCCAGGACTCGTGCTGAAGTCCGCCATGGGATCGGCGCTCACAAAACCCAACGACGTGAGGGTGGCGGTGCCGTTTACGATCCCACCGCCCAACAGTTTTTGGTCTGACGGTACAGCGTCGGCGTCGCCGGGCGGCTCAACCGTGAGGACGAACATTTGCGGATCGTCGATCGGACTCATGAAGGTGTGCTGGCCGTTGGCTGCCAGCGTAAAGGTTCCGGTCGAATGGGGCGTGCCCAACTGGTCGATCACCCAGCCTTCGTATGTCCCTTCACTCAACGTTGCCAAATTGGTGAAAGTGACGTTGAGCATGACCCCAGCGTCGGTAGGATCGTTTCCGCACGCTGCGCACAAAAACAATGCGGTAGTCAATAACGAGGTGCTTTTCATCATGGTTCTCTCCACGTGAATTGTTGTGAGAGAACTTTGTGTTGGAGTCGCTGGGTATTGAAGTGGGTGAGAGTCTTTCTTAGAACATTCTCATGATTTTCTAAGGTTCCCATCCGACCGCGGAAGCCAAAGGGTGAACGAGCTTCCCTGTTCCGATGCACTACTTACCTCGATGCGTCCGCCCTGCAACTCTGCAAGCACCTTGGCAATGGTCAGGCCGAGTCCGGACCCCCCGAAGGCGCGAGATCGCGATGCGTCCCCGCGGTAAAATCGATTGAAGATTTTTTCCAATTGCTCGGGGGAGATTCCAATGCCGGTATCCTGCACCGACGCGCAGACCATGGTGTCACTTTGTTCGGTGGCGAACCGCACCGAACCCGCGGGTGTGTATCGTACGGCGTTTGAGGCGAGGTTGAGCAGCACTTGTCTGGTGCGATTGGCGTCGCCGACCGCGAGCACGGGGTCGTTGGCCACGCCGCTCACGGTAATCTCTTTCCCATCCGCCATGGCGTGCGTGATCTCCTCGACCTCATGGACCACCTCCGTCAAGTCGAACTCTTCACGGTCGACGGAGAGCTGGCGATTCTCGCCACGCGCGATAACCAGCAAATCGTCCGCCATCTTCGTCGTCCGATCGACTTCGCGTTGAATGGCGCTCAACGCTTCTTGAATTTCGTCATCCGTGCGCTGCTCTCCGAGACACCACTGCACGCGCGCGCGTATATGTGTCAGCGGAGTACGGAGTTCGTGGCTGGCATCGGCCGTAAACGATTCGAGCGTGCGGTGGGCGTGTTCAACCCGATCGAGCATGCCGTTGATGGTGGTAGCCAACTCCGTGATGTCTTGTTGCCCCGTGGGCGTTGCTACGCGGTGGCTTAGATCCTCCGGAAGGATCCGGGCCATGTCGTCGGCCACTCCTTGCAGCGGCACCAAGGTGTCGGCTACCGAACGACGGGCATTGCTCCGCGATGCCAGAGCCGCGAGAGGCAACAGCAGCACTGCCCCCGCTGCCAGCGCGCCGAAGCCAAGCAGA
>JAPULP010000287.1 GCA_027294815.1 Gemmatimonadota bacterium
GCACCGATCAACCCTACCACGCTGCCGATGGCGATGAGTTTGCCGCCCTGTCCGAGCACCATCCAGCGCACGTTACCGGTCTTGGCACCCAACGCGATCCTGATACTGATCTCGCTGGTGCGCTGCGATACGGAGTATGCCATGACACCGTAGATCCCTACGCTGGCCATCACCAGCGCGAACAGGGCGAACGTCACGAAGAGGGTGATGAGGGCATTATCGCCGACCAATAACTCATGGATTGCCTGCTCCATGGTTTTGACGTCGTCGATCGGCTGATCCGGGTCAATCGCCCAAACCAGACTGCGGACGGGGCCTGCGAGACTCAACGGATCACCCGAGGTGCGCACCAGCACGGTCGTGTTGGCTGGTACATCTTGCGCAAAGGGGAGGTAGATGGCCGGGTCGGGCCGCTCGTCTTGGTCGGTGCTCGCAAGATCACCCACCACGCCAACGATTCGAATCCATTCCACCGCAGTAGCGGTCACGAATTTGAAACGCTGGCCGATTGGGTCTTGCCCGTTCCAGTACCGCCGCTCTGCCTCGCGACTGATCATGGCGACCCTAAACGATTGCTCGGTGTCGCTCCTTGAAAAACTGCGTCCGCTGATCAACGGCATCCGCACTACGTCCAAGTATCCGGGACTCACGATCGAGATACCGGCAGACGGCCGGTCCGTATCGTCCAACGTGGGTTGTCCTTCGATGTCGAATGACCGCAATGAAAAAGGCTCGACCAAGGGACGAGAGCTAGTCAGTGCAACTCCTTCGACGGCCGGCAGCCCTTCCACCCTTTGCATCATTTGGTTGAAGAACTGCAACCGATTCTCGTTCTCCCCGTACTTCGCTTCGGGAAGGACAACTCGCATTGTGAGCAGGCCGGTGGCGTCGAACCCCAATTCCCGTTGCCGCAAGGCGATCACGGATCGAGCCGAGAGGCTGGCAGCCACCATGAGCATGAGAGCGAGGGATACCTGCGCGGTGACGAGGAACCCCCGTGCCCGGTTTCCCTTTCGACCGCCGGAACGCGAGGTTCCTTCTTTGAGTGCGCCGCTGACATCGGCACGGGATGCGCTCATGGCCGGCAACAAACCGAAGGCCAGCGGCGTCACGATCGTCACGATCAAGGTGAACAGCAACACGTTCGTGTCGAGTGTCGCCAACGCGAAGAAGCCTTCTTGTCCATCGCTGATCCATATCAACACCTTCATCAGGCCCCGCGAAAAAGCCAAGCCGATCACCGACGCCGCAGCTGCAATGACAAAGCTCTCGGTGAGCATCTGACGAACCAGGCGGATTCGGACCGCACCCAACGCGGACCGCACGGCTATCTCACGCCCGCGGGCCGTGCCACGCGCCAACAGCATGTTCGCCACGTTGGCGCACGCAATGAGCAGCACGAACCCAACGGCCATGGTAAGCAAGAGCATTATTCGCTCGGCGTTGGCATCGAGGAGATTGTCCCTCGCCAGGTCGACACGTGTCTCCCACCCACCGTACTGAGCCGGCAGCTCCTCGGCGATACCTGCGCCGATCGCCGCGATGTCGCGGTCGGCTTGGTCAGCGGTGACCCCCGGCATCAATCGCCCGGTGACGAACAGTATTCGTTCGTCGATGGATTCGTCGGTGCGGTCTATCGTCAGCGGAACCCACACCTCGACTTCGGCCAGGTTGGCGAACTCCAACCTCGGCGACATGATTCCCACTACCGTGTGCTCGATTCCGTCGAGTCGAAGTGTCGATCCCACCACGTCCAGGCGCGCGCCCAAGTGCCGCGTCCAAAAACCGTGACTTAGGATCGCGACCTTCGGTGCACCGGGTTGGTCCTCCTCTTCCAAAAACGCGCGACCGGCAACGGGACCGATCTCCCACGCACGCATGAAGTTCGGGGAGGCACTGTATCCATCAACCCGCAGCGGTTCGTCACCCCCAGTGAGGATCCACTGGTTGGCCCGCCACCCGGCTAATTCGGCGAAACTCTCGTTGTTGTCTCGATACGCCAGGTATTCCCTGAGGGTGAACCCCCCGCGCTCCACACCAAGCTGCTGGTTGGCCGACCGGAAGATGGTGGTCGTTTCGGGATGCTCCATCGGCAAATCCGCGAAAAGCACCACGTTCACCATGCTGAAGATTGCGGTGTTCACTCCGATGGCGAGAGCCAACGTTATCGTCGAGACCACCGCGAACGCGGGACTCCTTCTCATGCCCCTGATGCCGTAGCGAAGATCCTGTAGCAGCGTTTCCATGCGATTGCTTCTCGACTTTCGTGAGGGTCGTGGATTGCGAATGCGTAGGGCGACGTTGGGTCCCAACGACCGGAGCGTCTGTCTCCAATACCACCACCACGCATGGAGAAGTCCTCGTCGGCAGTGACGAGCGGAAAATTCCTCACCCAGATCGCCCAGTTGCTGATCGCGGTAGCGGGGTGAGAGCAGGACCGACAGCAGAAACTCGGCCAGCCACGGCGGGCGGGGGCGCGACGTCATCGGCCGTAGGCCTCGTGGTCCAGCTCGAGTCCCTCCCAGAGCTTGGCGTGCGTCTCCCGCGACCGCGTCAGCGCCAGGACTCCTTGACGGCAAAGACGGTAATAACGCTTGGCTCGCCCGCCCCGTTCCGGGGTTGGATCGCCTACCTCAGACGCCACGAGGCCCTTCTTTTCCATGCGGTCCAGC
>JAPULP010000288.1 GCA_027294815.1 Gemmatimonadota bacterium
GACAGCAATTTGCATAAACGAATATGAATTCTCATCTCGCATCGCCCCTGATGCAACCCTGTGATCCACCCGTACTTCATCCTAACCTGAGCGATTCCTGACGTAGAAAAAGTGCACCCCTTGGGCTAAGTTACTGGTGCAGAACAAGTTATAGCCAGTGCCAGTTGCTGCCACCCTCAACCCAAAGGGTGCCAAGTGATCATCTCCGAGTCACGCTGCTCGCGTAATGCCACGCCACCGTGTTCGATGGTGTCGAGATCACGTCGGCTACATCTGCGTGGGCAAGCTCTACGCAGACATCAAGGCCTATGCGGCCCAGGTCCATGCCTGTGCGTGGTCTGAGTACAAGAGACCGGACAAAGTCTGGCACTACGTAGAGTTCGGAGACCGCAGGGCGAGCTGGAAGAAAGGACGACGGGCTCTGTTGACTCGGCCCTTGGCTGAGGACGCTCAGTGGCTCCCCGACTTCGCTCGCCCCGATACACGCCTGTACACGAATCTCGGTAGGGGTGAGCACATCGACGTGCTACTCGAGGCCGCGGGCCTGATCGAGTGGATCGAGCCCGAGCACATCATCCGGCTCCACCACAGCCGGGGTGCCGACGAGCTCGTGCACCGGGCGCTCAAGGAGTTCGGCAGCGAGACACTGCCCTTCAAGCGCTTCGCCGCAAACGCTGCGTTCTACTACACCATGGCCGTGGCCTTCTTCCTCTACCAAGGCTTCAAGGAGGACGTCACGGAGTCCGTCGTGCCCATCACGTCCGATCCCACGAAGTTGCGACGCAGGGCCATCAACTTCGCGGCCAAGATCGTTCGGACCGGAGACCGCAGGATCCTCAAGGTCACGCGCGCTACATGGGATGAACTCCAAATCCCAAAGCTCTGGGACCTGAGTCGAGCTCCACCCCGCTTCACCTGGACGTAGACACCCGCTTTTTGTCCGCTACCTGAACGATCTCACCGGTTCGCGCCGGTACAGGGACTCGTGCGTCCCGTCCGCATCTGTCGGTCCCGAAATGGCATCCGAGATGGCACCTGCCCACCAGCCCAAGGTCTTTTCCGTGTGTCTCGGCACCTCTCGACCAGTTCCAAAGTCCAAAGCTACCGATCGTACCGCTCGTTTGCTGCTATCCGCTCGAATCGCTCAATTTGGGTCTCAGTAACACGCGTCGCTCCCATCCAATCACGGACACCTCCAATCGTGTGGAGCTGCCAAGGTGGATGTTCGGACGCCCGGTCGCCTATCGCTTTATGGATAGCCCACCCGCAGCGTCCAGATCTCGGACGCCGGTGTGTAACATTTTCACCCGCCACATATGTCACATTTACGCCCGCCGCCGACACGACAGTGAGGCTCTACGCGGCTTGGGGGGTCGGGGTCCTACCTGCGGCGGTGTTCGGAATGCTATCCACAGAGGGCGTAGCACCCTTCCGCCGGCGACCGAAAGACCCCACCGATCGCCCAACAAACCGCGCCGATGTAACTGCCAGTGTTATTGCCCGCAGGCCTAACGTGTAACAGCAAAACCCCGAAGGGCTCAAAGCCTCCCGGGGTTTATGCTTACCAAGTGGGCCTGGGAAGATTTGAACTTCCGACCTCACGCTTATCAGATATGAGGCTAGCGCTCGTGGGCGCTCGCCAGCGCTGGAAATCGGGAGATTTGGCCTGTTTTGCGCTCGTGGGCGCTCGCCAGCGCTCGTGGGCGATGTAACAGGTTTTGTTACAGCTCTGTTTTGGGGCCGATTATCTGAGTGCGGGATCTCGCGTTCCAAAACCGGTCAGGCGACCGGGGATGACTTGGCTCAGGCCGCGCTAAACCCCTGCCAGCTCACTGATTCACGCTCAGCTGAGTTTTGGAACAGGACGGGGAGGCAAGCGTTGCGGGTGGCTGATTCTCAGCCAGCTGTAGCACGCGCAATAACACGCGGCACGATTGTGAAGCTGCGAGGGGTCCAAAACGCGCCACGTCGACCGAGAATCATGGGGCTAAGCCCGCCCAAACCCCTGCGAGCTTACCGATTCACGTTCGGCTGAGTTTTGGGACAGGACGGGGAGTCCAGATACGCTTGTTAGGCAGACCCCGATCGAGGGGTCGTCACGCCTACGACAACCGATATGTCTCATGGACTCCCACATGCAGGATGTGAGCGGAAACTGCGAGCAACTCCGGTTTCTTTCCAATGCGGCAGTTCAGCTCAGTTCCGCAAGCTGCTCCTTGACCTCTGCGGCGCGACGCCGGCTGACCCGAATCCGGGTGCCATCAGCAAGCACGAGCTCCGCCCCGGTATCCCCGTCCGCCAAGAACCGCCGCACATGCGTGAGCCCAACCAGTTCAGAGCGACTCGCCCGAGTGAAGGATCCGGCGAACCGCGCCTCCAACTCGACCAAAGTGTAGTCGACCATGAACTCGCGTTCTACGGCTACCGCGTACACCTCCCCCTCCCGCGCCGAGAACGTTCGGATGTCTTCAATGGGGAGCAGCCTGTGCCCCCGCCCATCCCGGACCAACAGCCTGCGCGGCGCTGGCGTGCCCCCCGCCCCGATCGCGGTGCGAAGCTGGTCGATGAGCTCGGGCGGAAAGGCCGTGGAAATCGGTGTACCCAGGCGCTTCCTTACGCGGTCCAACGCCTCCGAAAGGCGTACGAGATTCACGGGCTTCACGAGATAATCCACGGCTTCGTGATCGAAGGCTCTGAGCGCGAACTCGTCGTGTGCGGTCTGAAAAACCACCATGGGCCCAGGGTCGGGAAGATGGCGTGCGACATCGAAGCCATCGACTTCGGGCATGTTGATGTCGAGCAGGAGCAAGTCCGGGTTCAGCTTCTGCACCATCTCCAGCGCCTCGACGCCGTTCGCCGCCTCGCCCACGACCTCCACATCCAGCTCTTCCAGCATGATCTGAAGCCGATTCCGCGCGTTATGCTCGTCGTCGACGATGAGGATTCTCATGGACGGGGTTCCCCATCCGAGTGCCGCGCGCTAACAAAGGGAATGCGAACGCGAACGTGGGCGGCCGGACCCGGGAGGACCTCGATGCCATATCCCCCATCCCGTTCACCAAATAGCACTTCAAGTCTCCGCCTCAGATTCCCGAGTCCCGTGCCATCCGAGTACCCGCGGCGAAAACCCGGCCCGTCGTCCAGCACCTCGATTATGAGATCTTCACCATCTTGCCGCACCCGCACATCCACACGCCCACCATCGATACGCGCGCCGACACCATACTTGACCGAGTTCTCCACGAGGGGCTGCAGCGTCATGGTCGGGATCTCTCCGGACCGCAAGTCATCGGGGATGGACCACTCCACACGAAGCCGCTCACCAAAACGCTCCCGCTCGATTTCCAGGTAGTCACGCACGTAGTCGACCTCTTCACCGACTGTGGTCAAGGGATGACGAGAGCGATCGAGTGTGCGTCGCAGGACCGAAGCAAGATTCTCAACGGTGGCCTCCGCCCGCACAGCGTCCGTCCGCACCAACGCGGCCACCGTATTCAGCGTGTTGAACAGGAAGTGCGGGTTCATCTGAGCCTGGAGCGCTGCAAGACGTGCCTCCGCGACCTCGGCCTGGGCCTTCTCCACCCGGGACGCCTGCTGCTTCGCATAGGAAAAAAGGAAGCGCGACGACGTGAACACCATATAGATCGACAAGCAGGCGACGAGGAGCACCGCAATAGCGCTGCCCCACCGGTCCGTTCCGCTCGCCATGATGAGTCCACCCGTACAAAAGAGCAGCCCAGCTCCGACTGCGGCACCCGTCGGTATAATCAGCAGCATGTTGGAGAACGCCGTGGGGTTGGCATTCCAATTCTCGGGCGTTTTCCGGCCCGTCGCTGATTCTTCGCCTGCACGAAAGAGCGTAAAGGTCGTCCCAGCTACGAGTGCACCGCACATAAACACCACCGAAACCGTGAGGCGGGCTACGCTGTCCGCGGTTTGGAGGTCGAAGCGATTCGACTGCACGATCACGACCAGCACGATCACGACCAGCACGACCCCAAAAAGCATCCCCACCATGCCGA
>JAPULP010000289.1 GCA_027294815.1 Gemmatimonadota bacterium
GAGAGGCACGTGACTCCAACGAACAAACTTCTCACCATTACGCTATTCCTTCCCGAAGATCGCACCCGGTCATATCCGTAGGTTGTTCCAGTCCCAACAGGCCGAGCACCGTAGGTCCAACATCGCAAAGGGCGCCCCCACTGCGCAGCGCCCGTGTGCCCACGTCACCCAGCAATACCAGGGGAACGGGATTAGTGGTATGCGCCGTGTGTGGGCCGCCCGATTCCGGATCGATCATGAGCTCGCAGTTTCCATGATCGGCCGTGATTAGTACCGTGCCGCCGACCTTTTCGGCGGAGCACAGGGCCCGTTCGACGCACGTATCGACGGTCTCGACCGCCGACACGGCTGCACCTAGTACACCAGTATGGCCTACCATGTCCCCGTTGGCGTAATTGCACAGCACAAAGTCATAGTCGCGGCTTTCGATTGCCCTGCAGAGCACGTCCGTGACGCCGGGAGCGCTCATCTCCGGTTTGAGATCGTAGGTGGCCACACGCTGCGAGTCGACTAGGAGACGTTCCTCTCCCTTGAATGGAACCTCGATACCCGCGTTGAAGAAGTATGTGACATGCGCGTACTTCTCGGTCTCCGCCGTCCGAAACTGGGTAAGGTCGGCATCGGACACGACCTCCGCGATAATGCGTGCCATCGTCTGCGGTGGAAAAGCAGCGGGAAGCGAGAAGCTTTCGTCGTACACGGTCATGGTTGCCAACGAAACATTCGGGCGGGTGCTGGTGTCAAAACCATCGAATCCTTCGACCGCCAGCGCACGTACGATTTGACGCATGCGGTCCGCTCGAAAATTGAAACAAAAGACCCCGTCGCCGTCTCGGATCGTGGAGGCAGGTGCCCCCTGCCGCTGCATCACAAGAGGTTTGATGAACTCATCGGTCTCACCGCGCTCGTACGCCTCGATAATGCCGCTCACAGGATCGTCCGTTGGATGACCTGCTCCGTGTACCATGGCGTCATAGGCCAGCCTGGTCCGGTCCCACCGGCGATCCCGGTCCATGGCGTAGTATCGTCCAGTGACCGTCGCCACAAAACACTCGGTGCCGCCGTCGGTGTGCGCGACGGCCTCTTCCACGATGGCCCTCATGAAATCCGCGGCAGATTGTGGAGGTGTGTCGCGTCCGTCCAAGAAGCCGTGGATTGCAACGCGGGTGACACCGTGACGCCTCGCCAGCTCCATGGCGGCAACCGTGTGTTCGTGGATGGCGTGTACCCCACCCGTCCCGATCAGTCCCAGGAGATGCAACGTCGCGTTCCGCTCACGAACCCCGGCGCAGAGCTCGGCGAGTTCGGGTATCTGATAGAAGTCTCCCGAGCGTACGGCGTCGGAAATTCGAACGATGTCTTGCGGGACGACCCGGCCGGCGCCAAGGTTCGAGTGGCCGACTTCGCTATTGCCCATTTGGCCACTCGGCAGGCCCACCGATTCGGCAGAGGCGTCCAGCACCGTGAAGGGCGCCGATCTGACGAGGCGATCCCACACGGGTGTGCGGGCGAGCGCGATGGCGTTGCCGTCAGATCGCGGTCCGTGCCCCCACCCGTCCAACACGATCAGCACGACCGGTCCTCCACCCTTTGACATGCGTAAATCCGCCTCCTAGAATGATCTATACCAAAACGATGCAGCAATCTACCTACCTCCCTACAGGGCTTCCAGCGTGCCTCTTGGCAGCCGCCTTCGTGGCGATTCTCTCGCCGCAGGCTATCGATGCCCAGGACCGGTACCGTGTCACGCGGCAGGAGAATTTCCGCCGCGAGGCAGGCCCAGCCGGGCAGTTGCTGGCTTCGGTCAACGAGGGTGGGGAGTTTGCCGGGGGACCGCCGCGGGACGGATGGGTGGAGATCACTCTCGAGGGATGGATTTGGCGGGAGTCGCTTCGGACGGTTTCCGGTTCAGAATTTCAATACGAGGTAACCACCGGATTTGGCGAAAATCTGCGAGATCGGCCCAACGGATCGATTCTCGCGCGGTTGACCACCGGTTTTTGGTTGCAAGAGGTTGAAGCTCCGGATGACAAATGGGTGCGCGTCAGGCGCACCGGCTGGATGTGGGCCCGCTCCCTCGAGCGCGTGGATCCGGATATACCTCCAGTGGCTCAGGTGGCCCCGGAAGGCAATACCGCGTCTCAACAGGGGAGGGTCGGGGCCCCCGAGGCGGGCTCGTCCCGCATGGACCGGGCGGTGACCGTGGGTCGAGCCGCGATGCGCGTCGTGCCGGGCGGAGACACGTCGGCCATACTGAGGGACGCACCGCTCACGGTGCTGGCTCGTTCCGGCGAGTGGGTGCGTGTCCGCACCGAGGGGTGGGTTCACGAGAGTGACCTCCGTCCCGTGTCGGACAGCGTGTTGGTGGGAGTAAGCGGGGCAGAGGTGCGGGCACAGCCGGACGTGTTCGAGGGCCGTGTTCTCCAATGGACGGTGCAGCTACTTGCCATCCAAACGAGCGATGGTTTGCGGCGCGAGCTGCCTGAAGGACAATCCTACTTGTTGGCGCGCGGGCCGTTGCCGGAAGTGGGATCTATATATGTGTTGATCGACGACAACCAGCGAGAAGCTCTCGAGCGACTTTCACCGCTAGCGCAACTCGTGATACTCGCTCGCGTCCGCGTCGGCCGCAGCTACTATCTCGGAAATCCCGTCGTGGAAATGATCGAGATGAGGGTACGCGAGCGATGAGGCTATTGAATGGATGAGCTGCTCCGGGAACGAATTCTCCGTCGATTGGAGAATTTACCAAACGACAAAGCCTATCAGGTTTTGGATTACATAGAATTCCTCGAATCTAAGTTTGGGAGTCGGTCGGGTCCGTCAACGCTCGAGAAGATTGCGGATCGCGTCGAGGACACTTTACGCGCGGGTCGTGTGTCGGTTTCTGCGATCAAGGGGACTCGTGAGGTATTCGACGCTGCGGGCCGCGTGATGCAAGGTCTGGCGGATGCCGGCAAGACGGTCGTTGATGAGCTGCAGGCCCCGGTGAAGGGGGCCCCGGTGAAGGAGGCCGTGGCGAAGGAGGTCCCGGTGAAGGAGGCCGTGGTGAAGGAGGTCCCGGTGAAGGAGGCCGTGGTGAAGGAGGCC
>JAPULP010000029.1 GCA_027294815.1 Gemmatimonadota bacterium
TACGCCCCGCCCGCGACCTCCTGCATCGAAACCGCGACGGCATCCATGTCGGCTTGCGCTTGGGCGATGGTGATGCCGGGTTTCAACCGGCCGATGCCTCGGAAGCCGTGATTCCCTCTGGGAAGCGTTGGGTAATCCACGGGTCGTCCGAAAAACGTTCCGAACAGCGGAAGGATCGCGCCCCACACGTCGATACGTGCGGGGAACCCGGCGTCTGGATGGAGGATCTCGAACTCAGGTGACAGGATACCGATGACTTCATACGCCTGCGCGTTGACCATGATCGTCTGCCCGACGATGCTCGGGTCCGCGCCGTACCGGCGACGCCAAAAACCGTCGCTCAGCACGATGACCGGGACCGCGCCCGGCTGGTCGTCGCCCATACCGATCAGCCGCCCGACCTGTGGGCCCGTTCGCATCACGTCGAAGAAGTTTCCGGAAACAGCGCCGCCGGAGACCTGAACCGGTTCGCCGTTTCCCGTGACGGTGACATTGAAAGGGATCGCGAGGCCGAGCGATTCGAAGGTCGTGTTGAACTCCTGCATCTCGGCGTACTCGGGGCCGGAGATCCAGTTCTGCGGCAGGTCGTTGCCGAAGTTCGTCCACACCAGCGCCAGACGATCCGGCTCATCGTACGGCAGCGGTCGCAACAAGACCGTATTGATGACGCTGAAGACTGCGGTGTTCGCACCGATGCCGAGCGCCAGGGTGAGGACCGTGACGGTGGCGAACACCGGGTTGCGGGCCAGGGTCCGGATGGCGTAACGGAGGTCTTGGATGGTCTCCTGCATGGCGTCACTCCGATGGGTTATGAGATGGCTGTGGGTCGGGGGGCCGTGGATGGCGTAGGATCGGACCGCCCAGGCGTCGGCGAAGCAGAGCGCGGCGCGCCGGACGAGTCGCCACCGGTACGACCACGCTCGACGGCATTGCGATGGTAGCTCGTCCCACCATCGCTCGAGTTCGTGCTCCCACTCCGCGCGCCAAGGGACGCGACGGGTTGCCGGGACGACGCGTTGCGCGATCCCCACCAGGGCGCGCGCGAGGCGAAGAATGAATCGCTCGATCACGATTGTCCGGCCGCTCCCTGGATCATCAGCTCGAGCCCGCGGTAGCGGGCGCGGGCCTCGGCCAGTTTGAGCCGTCCCTCGGTGGTGAGTTCGTAATACCGCCGGAGCGGCCGCTTCTCGACGGCGGCAGCATCTTCCCAGCGGGAATTGAGGAGACCCGCGGCCTGCAGCCTGCGCAGCGCCGGGTACACGGTGCCGTCGGGAAGGCCGGACACGTCCATGATATCGAAGCCGTACTGATAGCCGGTGTCGATGGCCTGGAGGACCATCCCGGTGGCGTAGGTGAGGTTGAGCCGCTTGCCCATGATGCTCTCCACCCAACATGACTAGAATCCTAGGTACCTACGCCTAGAATGCTATATAGGTTTCAAGTCACGGGCACTTCCAGTAAGTCGTTGTCAATTAGGGAGATGAATGGATGATCGCCGCCAGACACACCAGACAACTGATCCAGCCTTCCCTGTGTCCCTTGCGGCCCTCTTCCATCGCGAAGCCCTCGTGGGTCACCACCACCTCCGTCTCTTTGCCGTGCTCGACGAATTCGACCGTCATCCGGGTCTGTCCCGTGTGGACGGCGTCTGCCTCGTCCTCCCAGGCCCATGTGAATACCAGGCGCTCCGGTCGCGTGATTTCCTTGTACGTGCCGACGGCCACCGGCCGCCTGTCATCGGGGGTGAGCATCTCGACGCGGTAGGCACCCCCGACACGCAGGTCGACGTCGATGGCCGGGTTCGTGACACCTTCCGGAGAGAACCACTGTTTCATGATCTCCGGGTTGGTCCATGCATCGAACACGCGCTCGCGCGTCGCGGGGTATCGCTGACGCACGGTCAGGGTCAGGTTTTGCTGCTCGGTCTTGGTCATTGCTGGTCCTCCTCGGGATGCTCGTCGAAGTACGTGCCCAGCCGGCCGAGTTGCTGCTCCCAGAACCGGCGGTACTGCTCCAGCCACGCGGACGCGTCATGGAGACGGCTCGCGTCCAGCTCGCAGCGGCTCATCCGTCCCTCCTTGGTGCTGGAGCAGGTGCTTCGAGATCGCGGGACGCGAGACGCGGAACGGCTTGGCGAGCTGCCCCACCGAGACCGGTCCCTGCTGCAGCCGGTGGACGATTGCCCGGCGGGTCGGGTCGCCCAGGGCGGAGAAGACATCGTCCAGACGATAATTGGTAACCATATGGTTACCAATATAGCGAGGGATCATCTCTGGAGGCAAGGGGTCGGCACTGCGCAATCAATTTCAAGTTGGGAACTCGAGCAATATTTGCGAAGGGGAAAGGATGTGAGCTGTTTTCGGTCCGTCAGGCTACCGGGTCAACAGGTTCGAGAAAAGGAAAACGATGGAAATCGGTGCCACGCGTATAGATCATCTTGATGCCGTGTTCTCGCATGAGGACGGCGGTTTGGGTGTCGTGCATCTGATTGCCGCGCAAGTGAGGAAGTTCCGCAAGGACCTCCGGCGCGCCAGGGTTTGCGAAAGACGCGAGCGTGCGTCGTGACCCGCAGGAATTCGTAGCAGACTCCCCATGTCAAATACCAGGCCGACGCTTGGCGACGCCAGACGTCAAGCTCCGCGCGGCAGCGATCGTGAAACGGAGAGTCCTTGTCTGCGGCGTACACCAACACGTTGGTGTCGACGACGAACACTAACGGCCCTCCATCGCCTGGTAGAGGGCCTCCCGATCCGCGATGTCGACGAGGTGTCCGCCGCTGGTGAAGGTGGGCAGAGGTGGGAGGTCAGGTTGTTTCCGCGTAGATCGGAACAGCAGCGCAGGGCGGTTTCCACCAGGTCGGACATTGTGCGTCCTTGTCGCGCGGCTTCCTGCTTGAGCCGGGCCATCACGGTATCGTCGATGTTTAGCGTGGTTTTCGTATGGCAAACCATATGGTAATATGGCAAACCGGACGTTAGCAAACCACATCCGCGGGGCCGACGTGTATCATGAGGGCAAGCTTGTCGAGGCGTCTGAACTCGGGGTGAACGGGCCGGGGGTGGGAGGTCTCGTGGGCACTATCGTCGATCCCTCATGTCGCCAGATTTCGAAAACAGCGACACATCTTCTTGACCTGGTGTCGTCGGCGTCACGTGTGGAGGGCGAGATTAGGAGAGCTTCCTGCACGAAGCGATCGAGTTCGACTCGCTCGTGTAGTATGCCGGCCGAGCACTACCAGTTCGAGGCCATCCAACCACGATACGAACACGTCCGCACGGTACGGTCGGCAAGATGGCGGGAGGACAGAAAGGGCTTTAGGACGGTACCAGGCGCAGTGCGAAGCGGCTATGTTGGAGGTCGATCCAAGGGGCAAAATGGGGAAGGGAGGCGGACATATCGCCCCTCCGCCCTGCACATCGGGACGTGGCGCAGTCCGGTAGCGCACCTGAATGGGGTTCAGGGGGTCGCGGGTTCGAATCCCGCCGTCCCGACTCACTAACTTCAAGCCCTGCAACGGATTCCGTTGTGGGGCTTCGTCGTTGTGAACCCCGGTGTTGTGAGTTGTGTTGTGAGTTTCTTCTACCTCAGCGACTGACAAGACGCTGCGTGGGATGGAGCACGACCCGACGGACCGTCTCGGCATCGGCATGCTGGTATGACCTGAGCATCGTCTGCTCGTCCCGCCAGCCGCCGGCAGCAGCCACGTCTTTGACCGGATACCCTTTCCGCTCGGTCACCCACTTTCTGCGGATTGGGTGCCACAGCCCACCGGGCTGGGGCTCTATCCCCGCCTTCTTGTACGCCCCTCAACCAGTCGTCCAACAGATGTCGGCTACACGGCTTCGTCGGGTCTTTCCGGCTAGGGAAGACCGGTG
>JAPULP010000290.1 GCA_027294815.1 Gemmatimonadota bacterium
CGGCCGATCATGACGATCCCGGCGAGTATGAGCCCAATCCCCAGGGCGATGTACCACCCTGACGCCTTCTTCACTTTCCCGGCGATCGATTGCGCCATCGCCCCTAGGCCGTCTTGTCCGTCTGTCATAGTGCCTCCTTGGTTAGGCAGTGCGTTCTACTCTATCGAAAGCGCTCCATCCGCGCGATCTTCAGTAACTCGCCACCCGCGAATGTCGAATCCGTCGCAACGCTGTTCAACAATCCCGTGAATTCCGCGCTCCATTCGTTGTCGGTACGCGTCCCCAGTTGCGCTAGCGTCTCGCCAGGGCGCGCCGTTACGATCCGGACGCGGACCCCGCTGATCGATTCGCGTTCGGCTTCGGTCATCGGCCGGAGGCTTAGGGCGGTTTGGCGCAAAGCGTCCTCGTATTGAGAAGGCCCGGCGCCAACGAGTTGATACGTGGCGTCACCAATTCGTACCCATGCGTAATGCAGATACGAGCGTTCTCCACCGCGGAGGTCATCTTCCAGAAACGTCACGTAGTAACCCGACCACGCATCGGTGCTGATCGGGCTGGAGGCTGTCGGCTCCACACCATGCTCGCGTCGAAGACGTGCGATGAACTCGTTGGCGAGCGTGGCGGGATCTTCGTCAGGGGCGAGTCCGACTAGCGCGACGGCATCCTCGCCGCTTGCATACGCGCTCACGGTCGTTACCGTGCGATCGAGATTCCACCCATCGGGAAACCTGATCGTGAGTCCGTACTCAGGGTGGAGAAACCGCTGTCCGTCGAACATCCCTTGCCCAGGATCCGCCCCAAACCACACGCCGTCCATCCGGCGCAGGAAATCGGCGCGATCGGCCGCGATCGGGGGAGCCGGTGTCCAGTCGATCAACGGCACCTCCTCACGGATATCGAGCACACGATTCGCCGTCGCCGGGTGGGTGTCGAATAAACTGAATCGATGCTCGCGGCCCGAGAGCTGGGCGACTTCTTGCTCTAGACGGCTCAACAGGTTGGCGTTGGCTTCAGGATCGTAGCCGCTCGTGCCGGCCAACCGGATTCCTACGAGGTCCGCCTCCGTTTCTTGCCCGCGGGAATAGGCGCTAAGCGTAACCTGGTTGGCGGCGACGATCGGGACATTGAGGAGATTACCGAGATCTTCATCCACCACGGCGCCCACGATGGCGCCGGGGATTTCCAAGATTCCGGCAAGCACGCCACGTCGTTGACGCCGCGCTCCATGCCGGTTTGTCACGTGGGCCATCTCATGTCCAATGACGCCTGCCAATTCGTCTTCGGAATTCGCGAGGATGAGGAGCCCGCGCGAGACGTACACCCAACCGCCCGGCAGCGCGAAGGCATTGGGCGCGGATTGGTTCAGGAGGTTGAACTTGAATGTGAAGCGATCGTCATCGACGTTTACGACGAGGCGGTTGCCGATCGCCCGAACGTAATCGGCGGCCACGCCCGTCTCGTACACGCCGATCTCCCGAAGGACTTGGCGCGCGCCTTCGGCGCCGATGCGTTCATCGATTGTTTGCGCGTGGATGACGGGGGCGAGTGGCATGAATGCCCCCCAAACGAACGCGGCGAGAGCGGGGATCCGGGATCTCATCTATCCGAGACCCCGATGGCTTTGATCATGTCGATCGTCCGGCGATCGACGAAGTAGTCCTGGATCATTTGTCTGACAGCGAAATCATAGTGGTCTCCTCGCAGGCTCAGGATCTATAGGACAGGGGCCGTGAGATACGCTGCTCGCGCGGCCGCTCGCTTCCACCACTGGTGCGCGTCCAGGTCGGCCACGGACATTTTGGTGGCGCTATTGAAGTCATCCACGAACATCTGTTCCACCTCGCTCGCGAATCCCTCGTCGACGGTGATCGCCATAACCTCGAAGTTCAACCGGAACGATCGGTTGTCGAGATTGGCGGTGCCGATTCCACTCACATGGTTGTCGATGAGAAACGTCTTCTGGTGCAAGAAACCCGGACCGTAGCGGTGCAGTTGGATGCCGTTCTCCAGCATACCACGCGCAAACGCGAACGCGGCGTAGTAGACGAGCAAATGGTCGGGCTTGTCGGGGATGAGCACGCGGACGTCCACACCCCGCAAAGCGGCGAGTTGGAGCGCCCCGGTAACCCCTTCGTCAGGAACGAAGTACGGACTGGCGATCCACACCCGGCTGGCCGCCGAGTGGATCACATGCTGGAACATCAGGCTGGCCGTTTCGACACCGTCGGCTGGTCCTGACGGAAGGATCAGGACGGCAGCGTCGTTATCGGCCGGCGTACCGTCCCACGAAAGCTCGAGAATACGGTCTTGCGCCCAATGCCAGTCTTCGAGAAAGGACAACTGGAGGCCGAGCACTGCCGGCCCCGCAATGCGCATGTGCGTGTCGCGCCAGTGGCCAAACTTGGGGTCGCGGCCCATGTATTCGTCGCCGACATTGTGCCCGCCGACCCAACCAACAACACCATCGACCACCACGATCTTTCGGTGGTTTCGAAAGTTGATCTGAAAGCGATTGCCAGCTCCACGCGAAGATTGAAACGCCGAGACCTCGACGCCGGCTGCCCGCAAGTCCCGTGTGTAGGTGCGTGGAAGCCCCCCGCTTCCGATTTCGTCGTAGAGGAAGTATACCGTGACGCCTTCACGGGCCTTCTCGATCACCCGCCGCTTCAACTCACGTCCGAGATCGTCGTCCTTCACAATGTAGAATTGCACAAGGACGTACACCTGGGCTGACGCGATACCGGTCAAGATGCTGTCAAACGTCACGTTGCCGTCCACTAGCAACTCGACGCTGTTGCCCCTCGTAAACGACATCTGGGCCAAGAGCTCGACTGCTTGGACACGCCCATGATCGTCGCGCAATGTCGCGTGCAACGGTTTCAACCGGTCGGCGACGCCTGCAAGTGCCTTGTGAAACACGGCACTCTCGTTCCGTCGAGCGGTGACGTATCCCTTGAACTTCGAGCGGCCGAACACCCAATACGCCGGGACCGCAAGGTACGGAAACGTGAGGAGCGAAACGATCCAGGCGATTGTTCCCTGCGACGTGCGCGTCGCCATCAACGCGGCGAACGCGGTGATGACACCCAAGGAGTGGGCGACGATCAAAAACACGGAGATATTCACGACTCAGGTCTTTGCATCATGCCGTGCGCTTACTTCGCGGCCAGCCGGTCCCGCGCTTCGAGGTTTCTGCCGGGAAGCGTCGAACGCGGCCGGCGGTCCCCCTGACCTGGCTACGCGACCGCGACCTGCTTGACGATTTCCGAAATTACATCGTTCGCCGTCACGCCGGCCGCGTTGGCCTCGTAACTCAGGATGAGCCGATGGCGCAGCACGTCGTGAACGACGGCGCGGACGTTGTCCGGCGTCACGTAATCTTCGCCTTGTAGCCACGCGTGGACGCGGGCACACTTGTCGAGTCCAATGGAGCCGCGGGGGCTCGCCCCCACCTGAATCCAAGTTCTTAGTTCGTCGCCGTAACGGTCGGGATGTCGCGTCGCCGTGATCAACTGCACGATATACTGTTCTATGATCTCCGAAACATGAATCCCATGAATCTCAGCCCGCGCCTCAAACACCGCCTGCTCGCGAATCGGTTCTGACTGGCCACTGGCCACTGGCAACTGGCCACTGGTGACTGGCAACTGTCCACTGCCCCCTGGCAACCGTCCCCCCTCCTCCCCCCGCACCAACCGCACGATCACCACCTCCGACGACTCTTCGGGGTAGTCGATGTACACGTGCATCAGGAAGCGATCCATCTGCGCCTCGGGAAGAGGATAGGTGCCCTCCTGCTCGATGGGATTCTGGGTTCCCATCACCATGAAAAGAGGAGGCATGGTGTGGGTCTTGCCAGCGACCGTAACCTGCCGCTCCTCCATGGCTTCGAGAAGCGC
>JAPULP010000291.1 GCA_027294815.1 Gemmatimonadota bacterium
ACCGACGGGCAATCTGCTCGTCACGCTGGCGATGGAACCGGACGACGTGGAACGCACTGTCTTCAGCGCCGAGTTCGGCACCGTCTGGCTGGCTCAAGAGTCCGAGACCGCACCCGACAAAGCAACCCGGATCCAAACCAGGGGAACGATCTATCTCGATGAAGCGAGTGTCGAACAAGCCGGCATTCGATGACCAGCATCATCCTCGCCAACTCCAATGTGGCCTTCGAGCAGCGGGTGCGACGAGCCTTCGCCAACAGCAACGGGCAACTGACTCGTTGGCCCGATGAGATCGTGTCGAGCGACACCACACTGGCGGTCAGGGAACTGGCCGACGCAGGTGCTGAGATCGTCGGCATCGGTCCCAACGGGGACGTCGCGCTCGCCCTGGATCTTGCTCGCGCCTTCGACGCCGATCATCCCGAGATCGCGGTGATCCTCGTCGCCACACCGACCAAGGACTTCTGGGAGGAGGCGCTGCGGGCCCGCGTCCACGACGTGCTGAACCCTGATGCCGACGATGTCGAGATCAGAACCGTCTTCCAAACGGCACTTGAGACATCGAAGCGACGCCGATCCAACCTCCTCCACGAGATCGGTGGCGCCGCCCCTTCGGGACGGGTCATCACGTTGATCGCACCGAAGGGCGGTTCAGGGAAGACAGCCCTTGCGACCAACCTGGCGCTGGCACTGTCCTACGGCGACGAGAACGTGGCCCTTGTCGATCTCGATCTTCAGTTCGGCGACGTCGCCGGCGCCATGAACCTTCACCCGGAGAACACCATCGCTGACCTGGCTGGCTTGTCGGACAACTTCGCTACGGCGACGCTCAAGGTCTTTCTCACCGCGAAGAGCAACAGCCTGTTCGTCCTCTGTGCCCCCGAGTCACCGGCAGAGGGCGAGGAGGTGAGCGAGCGATCGATCGAACGGGCGGTGCGGCTGCTGGCCGATGAGTTCGAGTTCGTCGTCATCGATACCTCCGCGGGGCTCCACGAGTCGACGCTCACCTCTATCGAGCTATCGACCGACCTCGTTTTCGTCTGCGATCTCTCCGCCGCAGCCGTCAGAGCGACGCGCAAGGTCATCGACGCCCTCGATCGGCTCGGTATCGATCAGCAGCGACGCCACTTCATCCTCAATCGGGCCGACAGCAAGGTAGGGATAGACGTCGCCGACGCGGCCGCGGTCGTCGGCTTGCCGGTTGCGGCCATGATTCCAAGCGCTCGTGCCGTGCCCCTGTCCATGAATCACGGAGTTCCGGTCGTCGAGTCGTCGCCCCGCTCGCCGGTCGGGAAGAGTTTCCTCGCCACGGCCCGACTGTTCAGCGAGACACCAGCCAAGCGCTCTGGCTGGTTGCCCGTTCGGAGCAGATCATGAAGCTGAACGAGCGACTCAAGCGAACGGAAGCCAAAAAAGGGACGGCGTCGACACTCCAGGCCGGGGAGGGGAAGCCGGCAGCCGATCCGTTGTTCCACCTCAAGCAGCGGGCGCAGGAGGCGCTCTTCACCAAGCTTGGCGCTCGCCTCTACGACCCCTCGCTGTCCGAGGAAGAGTTGCAGGATTTCGTCTCGGCCGCGCTGAACGAGGCGATGGAAGGAGAGACCGCAAAGCTGTCAGCAGATGAGCGCCAGTTGCTGGCCTCGCAGATACGGGACGACATCCTCGGCTATGGCCCCGTACAAATGTACCTCGATGATCCAAGCGTCACCGAGATCATGGTCAACGCCGAGCACGCTATCTACGTCGAACGCGACGGCAAGCTCATAGAGACCAACTCCCGGTTCGTGTCCCGCCAGCACCTGCGCCGGGTCATCGACCGTATTGTCGCCAAGGTAGGCCGTCGGATCGACGAATCCTCGCCAATGGTGGACGCTCGTCTCCCCGACGGTTCACGCGTCAACGCTATCATCCCGCCGCTTGCCGTGGATGGACCGGTGCTCACCATTCGCGTGTTCGCCAAAGACCCGTTCCAGGTAGAAGATCTGATCTCCATGGGGACCATGACGCCGTTGGTTGCCGAACTCCTGTGGGGCACGGTCTCCGGAAAGCTCAACATCATCGTCAGCGGCGGGACAGGGACCGGTAAGACCACGATGTTGAACGTCCTCTCCCGATTCATCCCACAGGAAGAGCGCATCGTCACCATCGAGGACGCAGTCGAGCTACAACTACATCAGCGACATGTGATCCGGCTGGAGGCTCGTCCTCCAAACGTCGAGGGCCGGGGAGAAATCACGATCCGAGACCTCGTGCGCAATGCACTGCGCATGCGGCCCGACCGCATCGTCGTCGGCGAGGCAAGAGGCGGAGAAGCGCTCGACATGTTGCAAGCGATGAACACCGGGCACGAGGGTTCCATGTCGACGATTCATGCCAACAGCCCTCGAGACACGCTGGCCCGCCTCGAGACCATGGTGCTGATGGCAGGAGTCGATCTGCCGTCACGAGCCATCCGAGAACAGATCTCGTCCGCCCTCGACGTGATCGTGCATCTCACCCGGATGCGCGATGGGAGCCGGCGCATAACACAAATAGCGGAGGTAGTGGGGATGGAGGGCGACACCATCACCATCCAGGACATCTTCGCCTTCGACTACTCCGCGGGCGTGGACGAGAGTGGCCACTCTTTGGGCTCGACACTCCCAACGGGGATTCGCCCCCAGTTCGTCGATCGGCTCCACGACATCGGGATCGAGCTGGCTCCCGAGGTCTTCGGCGTCCCCGACCTGGCCTTTGCTACGACAGGAAAGCGCAAGAAGTGAGGCGTTCCTCAACTGCTATCGGGCTCAGCGTCGCCCTCATTGCGGCGCACGTCCTGATGACGGCTTTCGTCGTGCCCGCCGCAGCACAAAGCGAGACGCCGTTGCCGCTGCGGTTGGAGGACGTCGATATCGATGCTCATCCAGAGATCACGCTCACGGTGAGCGTTCCTCGAGAACTCGTCGGTACCGAGATTGCGCCCGGGCAGTTCACCCTTACCGAAAACGGGACCGTGACCGAGGCGACCGTCGAAGCCGTGCCCTCCGACGACCTCGAGGTCGTTCTGGTGCTCGATGTGTCGGGGAGCATGAGCGGGAGTCCGCTCGCCGCAGCCCAGTCCGCGGCGCTCAGCTTCATCGAGCAGATGCCCACCGGAGTGAAGCTGGCGTT
>JAPULP010000292.1 GCA_027294815.1 Gemmatimonadota bacterium
GAAGTGGGAGGAAGACTTCCACTCGTTCCTCGACGCGCGCCACGGGGAAATGTTGCAGCGGCTTAGAGCCGAAAAGAAGCTGAGCGACGAGATCGAAGCCGAAATGCAGAAGGCCATCGAAGAGTTCAAGGCGCTTCAGTAAATGGCTAAACCTCGCGAGCTACGGCGACGCATCAAGTCGGTTGAGAACACGCGCCAGATCACGAAGACGATGGAGATGGTTGCCACGTCGAAGCTGAAGCGTGCGCAGGACAGAGTGATTGCCGCTCGTCCGTACGCCGCGGCGCTGGCGGAGATCATCTCCGATCTGCACGACCCAGCGTTGGTCGAGCAGTTTCCGTTGCTGCGGCGGCCCAAGGGCGGTGCTCGGCGCGCGGCGGTTGTCGGTATTACTAGTAACCGCGGGCTCTGTGGTGCGTTCAACAACAATCTCATCAAAGAGGCTCGCGCCCGGATCAAGGCGTTGGAGCAAGAAGGCGCCGAGGTCGAGCTGCACATGATCGGTCGCAAGGGCGTCGGGTTTTTCAAATACCTCGGCCGCCCCATGGCAGCCGAGTACCGAGACATCACCGACCGGCCCACGATGGACGATGCCACCCGTGTGATCGACCCGTTGATGGAGCGGTTCGCGGCGGGTGACCTCGATGTGGTGGAGGTGGTTTTTGCAAAGTTCGTGAGCGCCATGTCGACACCGGCGACGGGGTTTCGTGTGTTACCGGTGGATGTGGAGCGGGTCGAACGCCCGGAAGACAGTGGCGCGGCGGCAAACTATATCCTACGACCGTCGGCACGAGAGATTGTTGGTGCGGTGCTCCCGCTCTACGTTCGCAACGCGATGTATCGCGCCTTGGTGGAAACGGCGGCGTCGGAGCAGGGTGCGCGGCGCACCGCGATGAAGAACGCGACGGATAACGCGGGCGACATGATCGACAACTTGCGTCGCAGCTACAACCGGGCGCGTCAGGGTCAGATTACACAGGAAATTTCTGAGATCGTCGGCGGCGCATCAGCGCTGCAAGGATAAGGGGAACGAATGGCAACCGAGACCAACATTGGGAAAATCGTTCAGGTGATCGGGCCCGTGCTCGACGTGGAATTCGAGCCACAGTGTTTACCCGAGATTTACAACGCGCTCACCGTCGACGCAGACACCGGTGAGGGCACGGTCATCAAGCTCGTCGTCGAGGTGCAGCAGCACATCGGACGCAACCAGGTCCGGACAGTCGCGATGAGCAGCACCGACGGCGTGGTGCGGGGCATGGATGCGGTCGATACGGGTGGCCCGATCACGGTCCCGGTGGGCGAGCCCGCGCTGGGACGAATCCTCAACGTGATCGGTGAGCCGGTCGATGAAGGCGAGCCGATTCCTGCCGACGTGGAACGGTGGCCGATTCACCGCAAGCCGCCCCTGTTCAAAGATCTGGAGCCCAAGACCGACGTGTTCGAAACCGGGATCAAGGTCGTCGATCTGCTCGCGCCGTTCGTGAAAGGTGGAAAGATCGGATTGTTCGGCGGCGCGGGCGTCGGCAAGACCGTCATCATTATGGAGTTGATCAACAACGTGGGGCTGGGCCACGGTGGTAAGTCGGTGTTCTGCGGGGTGGGCGAGCGCACGCGTGAAGGAAACGACCTGTACCTCGAGATGAAAGAAAGCGGCGTGCTCGCTTCGACCGCGTTGGTCTACGGTCAGATGAACGAGCCGCCGGGTGCGCGACTTCGCGTTGGACTTTCGGGCCTGACGGTTGCGGAATACTTCCGCGACCGCGAAGGACAGGACGTGTTGGTTTTCATCGACAACATCTTCCGCTTCACACAGGCAGGATCGGAAGTGTCCGCACTGCTCGGACGGATGCCGAGTGCGGTGGGGTACCAGCCCACGCTGGCCACGGAGATGGGCGATCTGCAGGAACGCATTACGTCCACGACAAAGGGTTCGATTACCTCCGTGCAGGCTATTTACGTCCCGGCCGACGACCTCACCGACCCTGCGCCGGCGGCCGCCTTCAGCCACCTCGACGCAACGGTCGTGTTGAGTCGGGCGTTGACGTCGATCGGGATCTATCCGGCGGTGGACCCGTTGGATTCCTCGAGCCGTATCTTGGACGCGCAATACTTGGGTGACAGGCACTACGACGTGGCGGTCGAAGTACAAAGAATCTTGCAACGGTACAAGGATCTTCAAGACATCATTGCTATCTTGGGGATGGACGAGCTGTCGGAGGAAGACAAAGCCCTGGTCGCGCGTGCGCGTCGCGTGCAGAAATTCCTCTCGCAGCCGTTCCACGTGGCGGAGGCGTTCACCGGGACGGCTGGATGTTACGTGAAGCTCGAGGACACGGTTGAGAGTTTTGGGAGAGTCGTGTCGGGCGAGTTCGACGACCTGCCCGAGCAGGCGTTTTACATGGTCGGGGGCATCGACGACGTCCTAGAACGCGCCAAACAACTGGAAGCGGGTTCGTGATGCACGTCACGGTCATTGCGCCCGAGAGTGCCGTATTTGAGGGGGCCGCAGATTCGGTGATTGCGCCGGCGTTCGATGGAGAGGTCGGCATCCTGCCGCGCCACGCTCCGTTCATGACGCTGTTGGGCGATGGACGCCTCACCGTGAGGCAGGGCGAGGCGAATCACGCCTTCCATGTGCGCGGCGGTTTCTTACAAGTGGTCAGGGACAACGTCAGGGTCGTCGCCGAACATGCGAGGGCCGAGGAGTGACAAGACATGCGAACAGCGGTTGCAATCATAATCGCCTCCGTCGTTTCCGTATCCGGTGCGGCCGCACAGGCCAGTGGGTTTCCCTCCTTTAACGCTCCGTA
>JAPULP010000293.1 GCA_027294815.1 Gemmatimonadota bacterium
GTGCCGGTTGACAGTCGAACGTGGGGAGCGTGACGGTGAGTGACGTAGTGCTGGCCACGGTCACCGTCGCGGACTGTCCGTCAACGGTCACCGTGTTGTTGCCAAGGGTCAGATCGAAGCCTGTGCCGGTCAGCGTCGCCGTTCCTCCTTCGACGAGAGGGTCGGGGGTCACGCTGCTGAGCGAGAGGGTGGTGCCGGTCGCCGTGAACGCGATCGGCGAGCCGGTGAGGCCGGCGGCCGTGGCTTCGGCGGTCTGTATCCCGGTGGCCGGTCCGAGGGTCCAGGTGGTGCTGGCGAGGCCGTCGGTTCCCGTGTTGGCGTCGGTGGTCCCCAGCGAGCCGGTCCCCGGTGGGAGGGAGAACGTCACTGGCTGATTGGAAACTCCGTTGCCGAACTGGTCTGCCACCATCACCTCGATGGGGTTGGCCAAGGGTTGATTCACGAGCCCCGTTTGCATGTTGCCTCCGACCAGCGTGAGGGCCACCGGCATGTCGGGATTCGCGGTTGCGGTGAAATCCTGGTTGATCGCGGCGTTCGATGTCACGCTTGCTCGCACGGTTTGCGTGCCGGCGGTGGTGCCCAGCGTCCAGTCAGTCGAGGCCTGGCCGCTGGCGTCCGTCGTAGCACTCGCGCTCGAGACGGTGCCGCCGCCGGCCGTCACGGAGAAGTTGACCGATACATTCGCCATCGCCGCGCCGGTTTGATCGTTGACTTGGACGGCGAGTGACGCCATGAGGGCGGCTCCTGCGGTAGCCGTTTGGCCGTCACCGGCCACCTTGGTCATGGCACTTGCAACTGGGGTGGTGGTTTGATTGCCGGTGGGAGTGCTGGAGGTCTTGCAAGCGGTGAGGCCGATCGTGAGCGCGCCCCACAGGAGTACCCTGCCGGGACTACGGAACAAAGTGGTCATCGATAACCCCGCTGGGTGGTGGAGGATTCGGTCATGATGCGGCAGAGGGCCGGAGGCGCCCCGTTCACAGTCCAGAGCTTTTAAGGAATTCTACAATATGGGTCTTGGGGCGGTGACGGGGAACACATCGTGCAGACGGATTCCTCGAGGCACCTCTGGTGGTCCAGGACGTATCTCCTGAAGGGTCGGAGATGGGTGTGTTACCTCAGCGAGACCGCACGAGTTCTGACGAAACCGCTGCCACGTTGGGGCATCCGCAAAGGGCCAGCGCCAACTCCACCTCATCGCGTAACATGTGAAGAACTTTGGTAACGCCCGCCTCACCGTCGGCCGCTAGGCCCCACACGGACGGACGGCCCAGCAACACCGCCCGTGCTCCCAAGGCCAGCGCCTTCACGACGTCGGTTCCCCGCCGGATTCCCCCGTCCATAAACACTTCGACGCGATCGCCGACGGCGGACACGATGTCCGGGAGGACGTCCAATGCGGTGACGACCCCGTCGAGCTGTCGTCCGCCGTGATTGCTGACCACGATGCCCGCCACGCCCACCTCGGACGCGAGCTTGGCGTCTTCGGTCGCCAAAATGCCTTTGAGAATCAATGGTAGGGTGGTGATCGATTTGAGCCAGTCGATGTCGTCCCACGTCAGGGAGTCGTCTAGCAAACTCGCAATGTGTGCCGTCAGGTGCGATCCGTGTTCGGCGGGGTCGATACCGGCGAGGTCGGCCACGCCCTCGAAGTTTCTGGGCACCACATCGGGTGGCAGCGTGAATTGGTTTCGAAAATCGCGTTCCCGTCTACCCAGACGCGGCACGTCGACCGTGACACAGATCGCCTGGTACCCGTTTGTTTCGGCACGCTTCACGAGTTCTTGGGTGACACTGCGCTCTTTGTAACAGTACAGTTGAAACCATTTTGGGCCGGGCGCGGCAGCCGCGATGTCTTCGAGCCGGTGTGAGGCCAGCGTGCTCACGATCATGATCGTTCCCGCCGCAGTGGTGGCCCGTGCGGTCGCCAGCTCACCATCCGCATGGGCGAGAGTCTGAAACGCCGTGGGCGCTACCATGACGGGAAACGAAATGTCTTGATTCAGCACGCGTGTCGACGTGTCGACGGTCGATACATCGATCAAAACACGTGGAAGGAGTGCGAGTCGCGCGAACGCCGCCCGGTTTTCCTTCATGGAAATCTCATCGTCGGCCCCGCCCGACACGTAGTCGAAGGCCTGCTGTGCCATGCGTTCCCGGGCGAGCGGTTCGAATTCTGAGAGGTTGACGGGGTCCACGAGTATAGGGTGTAGGTTGTAGGGTCTAGGGTTTGACGTTGCCGAACACCCTACACCCTACACCCTACACCCCACACCCCACAACCTACTATTATCGATCCCATGATCGGCTTCCTCTCCGACCTCTGGCCTGTTGTCGTCGGCACGCTGGCTGTCCTGCTGGCGGTGGTGACGTCCGCGCACGTCGTATTGTATAAACGGGATTCCCGGGCGGCCGTTGCGTGGGTGGGTATGGTGCTGGTCTTCCCGATTCTGGGAGCGGTGCTGTACGCCCTCTTTGGGATCAACAGGATTCGGCGCTTGGCTGCAGAACTCCGACAGGAGCGGTTGCGGCTGGAAGCGACCACCGCGGAGCTGCGTGTGCAGCGGCACAACATCGAGCAAGTTCTACCGGCTGGGCACGATCACTTGACGGCGCTCGCGCGGTTGGTAGACCGGGTGACCCACATTCCCATCACTGCCGGGAACGACGTCCGGCCGCTGGTCAATGGGGACGTTGCGTATCCGGCGATGATCGAGGCGATCGACGGCGCCGAGCACACGGTTGCGTTGAGCACCTACATCTTCGATCACGATTCCGCCGGCGCCGCCTTTATCGACGCGCTCGAGCGTGCGGTGAAGCGGGGTGTCGAGGTCCGAGTGTTGATCGACGGCGTGGGTGCGCTGTACTCACGGCAATCGATTACGAAAGAGTTGCAGCAGCGTAAGGTGCCGGTGGCGAAGTTTCTCCACTCGCTCTTCCCTTGGAGGATGCCGTTTCTGAATCTGCGCTCACATCGCAAAATTTTGGTTGCCGACGGACGTATCGGGTTTACCGGCGGTATGAATATTCGTGAGGGCCACGTACTCGAGAACAATCCTCGTTTGCCCGTACAAGACGTGCACTTCATGTTCCGGGGCCCCGTGGTCGGTCATCTCATGCACACGTTCGCGGAGGACTGGGCGTTCACGACGCGGGAAATCCTCCGCGGATCGAATTGGTTTCCCGAGCTCGAACCCGCGGGTTCCGTGGCCGCGCGGGGGATCGTCGACGGTCCCGACGAAGACCTCGACAAGCTGCGCTGGGCGCTGCTTGGCGCGCTGGCACGGGCGCAAAACCGCGTCCGCATCGTGACGCCGTATTTTCTTCCGGACTCGACGCTGATTACGTCATTGAACCTCGCGGCGCTGCGGGGCGTCGAGGTCGAAATCGTCCTGCCGCAGGTCAGCAACCTGAGCTTTGTAAAATGGGCATCAGACGCCGAGCTGTGGCAGGTCTTGGATCACGGTTGCCGTGTCTTTCGTTCTCCCGCGCCGTTCGATCATTCCAAGATCATGTCGATGGACGGAGCGTGGGTGTTGGTGGGGTCGGCGAACTGGGATCCGCGCAGCCTACGACTGAACTTCGAGTTCAACGTCGAATGCTATGGAACCGACTTTGCCGCACAGATCGATCGTTTGATCGACGAAAAAATCAGTCGGTGCCGCGAAGTAAGCAGCAAGGACCTCAACGCGCGGTCACTTCCGGTGAAGTTGCGGGACGGTGTGGCGCGCTTGATGAAGCCGTATCTGTAGGACCCACTACCCACTGCCCACTGCCCACTTACCTACTAGAATCGGTTCCGAATCTTGCTTCTCAACTCCGCCGGCAAAAGTTTCCAAGCAAATGCTGCCCTAACGCCGCGCTGCGTCTGGAAGGGATCCCCCCGAATCGGCGAACGCACTGCGGCATAGTGAATGGCGACCACGGAACCGTTGGAGAGTATGAGCGGGCCGCCACTGCCCCCGCCGGTAGCCGAGGCGGTGTGGATGATTTCGGTGTTTGTGGTGTCGGCGATGTCCCCGGTCGTCACGAGTGGTTGGATCTGCCGCAGGCGGGCCAACTCGCGTGCGAGGTCCACCGGTTCGTCGCCTATGCGAGCCAGA
>JAPULP010000294.1 GCA_027294815.1 Gemmatimonadota bacterium
CGTGCAGATCAGGAAAGCCACATTTAGCCCGCCTACCTCCACGATATGAAACGCCTGTGTGCCACGCTCGAACCACAGCGTTTCGTACCACCCCTCCTCGTTCGGGAAGTACTGCTTGGTGTGAGCCGTGGTGATCGCGCCTTCCCGTTCCCAGACAAAGCCTTCGATGATGCTGTTGCCTTCGTCGAATACGGGATGGTTGCCCAGCACAATCGGTATGCTGAGTTCACCGTAGTGCTCGAGGGCCTGCTGGTGTAGGCGTTGAACCGCAATGAGATCTTCGAATTGCGGTTCGCTGCTTGCTGCTATCCACGGACCGAACGGCATCTCGTTCAGGAGAAACATGTCGGCCTTGGCGTCTTGCGCATCGATCGTGAGCGAGCGCCAGTTGTCGTCACCGGGGGTCATACACACGGCGGCCTCGCAAACAGCGAGTCGAATGGGTCCGTCTGCATTCACAGTTGTAGCACCTCACGAACAGCGTTGATATCGGCGGCGGCTACGGCCGGTTCAGGATACGCATCTGTGGCAACAGATGGGTCCTTGAGGCCGTGTCCCGTAAGTGTACAAACAATAATAGATGAGGACGGCAGAGGGTTAGCGGCGTTGATCTTCTTGAGGCCCGCGACCGCCGCCGCCGAGGCCGGCTCCGCAAAGATGCCCTCGGTGGACGCCAACATAGCGTAGGCCTCGAGGATTTCTTCGTCGCTCACCGCGTCGATTACGCCACCGGACTCGTCTCGAGCTGCCAGAGCCGCCTTCCAGTTCGCCGGGTTGCCGATGCGGATGGCCGTCGCCACAGTTTGGGGTGACTCGACCAGATACCCCAGCACGATTGGTGCCGCGCCGGATGCCTGGAACCCCATCATCTTCGGCCTCGTGTCGATCACTCCGGCGTCGCAGTACTCCCGATACCCCATCCAGTAAGCGGTGATGTTGCCGGCGTTTCCTACCGGTAAGAAATGATAATCGGGAGCCGCCCCCAGAGTATCGCAGACTTCGAATGCCGCCGTCTTCTGCCCGTGTAGCCTGTACGGGTTGATGGAGTTGACGATGGTCACCGGGTGGGTCTGAGCGAGCTCAGAGACCAGCGCGAGCGCCTGATCGAAATTGCCTTCGATCGCCGCAATCTTGGCGCCGTGGACGAGGGCTTGGGACAGCTTTCCCGAAGCGACTTTGCCCCGGGGAAGGAGCACGTATGCGTCCAACCCGGCCCGCGCGGCGTACGCTGCGGCGGACGCAGACGTGTTGCCCGTGGATGCACAGATGACTGCGGTGGATCCTTCCGCGACCGCCTGTGAGACGGCAACCGTCATGCCCCGATCCTTGAAGGAACCGGTCGGGTTTAGGCCTTCGAGTTTGAGCAACAGCCGGCCGCGAAAGCCGATTGCGCCGGCGAGCCGAGGAGCTTCCAGGAGAGGGGTGTCACCCTCGTTGAGCGTGACGGCGCGAACGCTGTTATCGAGCGAGAGATGAGTGCGGTATCTCTCGATAACGCCACCCGCCATCATGTACCTCCGGCCGGCCGATTCCGTGTTTGGATGTGTCGGGACATGTGGCAAGATACCGTGACACCGGGGCGGGAGTCGGTCTCGGGACAAAGTCCGTGGCTCATCCGGGGTGGGGTGGAAGGGCTGAGAATCGTCCCTTCAATCACTTGCCCCGAAATTCCTGGAAGAACCATTTCAATCGGGGTTGAGCGGTCGGATCCCGGACTATGACCTCACCTCGTGAGCCGTTCCACTCCCTCTTCCACCAATTCTTCCAGCAGTGCCACCGCACGACGAGCGAGGTTGGTGCTTCCTCCGTTGTAATTGCGCAGCAAGACTACTCCCACGGTGGTCTCAGGGTCGAACACCAGATGGGCGTTGTACCCCGCGACCGAGCCGCCGTGTCCCACAGTGCGCAGCCCGCTCTCGGTCGTGTGAATGCTGAAGCCGAGTCCGTAGCCGGCGGATGAGCTGTCCGCTGTTTGAATTCGCATCGTTTCGACGCGCCACGCCGGTGGCAGGATCTCGACGGCTGAAGCCCCCGTAATGCCTGCGGCAAAACGTGCCAGGTCGCCCACGGTCGAGTAGATGCCGCCGTTTGGCACCTTGTAACCACGCCCCCAGTGCTCGCGCGCCGGCCTGTCGGTGCTGATCGTGCCGTCTCGCCCTACCGAATATCCCACGGCTAGGTGCGGGTAAAGCTCGGGCGTCATGATAAACACGGTCCGATCCATGGCAAGCGGCTCGAAGATCAGTTCCGTCACCAGGGTCATGAACGACTGCTCGGTGGCTCGCGATATGGCCAACCCGAGGATTCCGAAACCGATGTTGGAATAGGAGTATGCCCCGCTCGGCGCCGCGAGAAACGACGTCGTAGGGATCGACGCGAGGATCTTTTCTTGCCAGACGGCGATCGGACCGGCGGCGGCGTCCGGTAGGCGAGGTTCCCGGACGAGGCCCGCCGTGTGGCTTGCCAACCGCCGGAGCGTTACGCCGGCGATGGTGTCCGGCCCGCCGGCGAGACGGTCCAATTCGGGTAGATACGAGCGGGCCAGCGCATCGATATCGAGCACGCCCTGCGCGGCCAGCTGGGCCATCACAACGGCCGTGAAAGATTTGGAAATCGATCCCACCCGGTAGATCGTCTCCTTGTCAGCTTCGAGGCGCCGCCCTCGATCGGCCCACCCGAACCCCCGCGCCCACACAGTCTCACCTCCTACAAAGACGCCCGCGGTGATGCCACCAATGTCGTCGTGGGCAACGTCCTCGGCTATTTGCCCCGCAAAGCGTCCTATCGCTGCCGACTGGAGCTGCCCGCGCCCTCCCTCGGTCTGTTGCAACGGGGCGGCAAGGATCGCCGTCGGCAATGCTGCAGCAACGGCACTCATGGTTGCAAGCTGGC
>JAPULP010000295.1 GCA_027294815.1 Gemmatimonadota bacterium
GACTGCTGCTCGGCCGTAAACTCTTGAAGCATCATCAGGATGTCGATCATGTCAGATCTCTCAATCATTGGTGGGAGATGTCAGGTTGTGTACGCCTCCCACCTCGAGCGCCGTCTCTCCCAAAACGACGCCTCAGCGGCAACCCGCCAACGGTCCTAAGAGACCAGCGGGCTTCATCGGCCATTCGGCCGGGTACGGTCTGCGCGGTGCGAGACGCTTCACCGCTACAGCGAGTGAGAGGGGAGAAGTAAGAGGTGAGAGGGCCACCCAACCCACCCCTTGCGGGATGGGTTGGGCCCTCTCCCTTCTCACCTCTTACTTCTCCCCGTCAGTGTTCATGCTGCATCAACCCGATAAACACCGCCGTCAACAGGGCGAATACGTAGGCCTGCAGCAACCCCACGAACAGCTCCAGCATCATGATTGCCAATACGAGAGTCGCCGTGACGATGCCGATTCCCCAATTCCAAAACGGAAGCTGTCCGAAGAGAAAGATGATTCCCAAGAGTGACAAAATTACAAAGTGTCCCGCGGTCATGTTGCCGAACAAACGGACACACAGTGCAAAGGGCTTGACCAGCTTGCCAATGATCTCGATAGGAGCCATGAAGATCGCCATGGCGACTGCTCCGGCCCCCGAGAGCCCCGGAACCATGGGGAAAATAGTCCGCATGTACCCCGCTGCGCCCAGTTTCATGAAACCGCTGATCTCGATGGTCAGTACCGCGATAACCGCCAGGCCGGCGGTGACCGCGAGGTTACCGGTCGCCGTCGCTCCGTGCGGGACCAGCCCCAGCAGGTTCATGCACAGAATGAAGAAGAACAGCGTCATGATCAGCGGAGCGAACCTCGCACCGTCAGGACCGATGTTCGCGATCGCGATGTCGTTGCGGACGAACAACACCAGCGCCTCGATGGCGTTCGCAAACCCCTTCGGCGCATTCTCGCTCGCGCGTTGCTTTTGGAGTTTCTGCCCCGCAATGCGCATGGTCAGAAACACCAAAACCGCAGCGATCACCATGAAAATGACGTGTCGGGAAGGCGTGAGGTTGAACGGCCCGAACTGCAGCGCGTCCAGCTTATGCCACTCGAGCATGAAATACGGTTCGATGCCGATGGAATACGCATCAGCAGCGTGATGAAGCACGATCTCGCCGATGTCCAGAGGCTCTTGCATCACTTGAGGAAACGCATCTCCATGAAGAGCAGGGGGATCAGTACCCCTAGGTACGCGAATGCCGTCGGAACGGGCGGGAATAATTCCCGATTCACCAACACGGCCGCCAGGAACAAAAGCACTCCCACGAGTCGCAATCCCATCCCCAGTCCCCACCGGCCTACGAACACGCTAAACTCGGCTTCCCACACCTGCTTCACCGCCTTGACCGCAGCGAACTGAAGCGAGGTGGCCAGGGCTCCGAAGACCAAGCCAGGCAGAATTGCCTGCCGGCCCCAAAACGCCCAGAGAATCCCCGTGACGCCCGCCGTGAGAGCGGTCCCGATCATTACGAGTTTCACTTTTTTTTTCTTCGCTGCTCGTCGATTTCGGCCTGAATCTTCCAATACACGTTCAGAAACCCCAGAACCGATCCGACGCCGGTCCCCACCAGTGTGAACAGTGGGGTGAAGCCGAGCCAACGATCGATCATCAGGCCGCCAAAGGTGAACAGAATAATTGCCCCGGCAAAGGTCCCACCTAAGCCGATGTGCTTGTATCCTTCACCAGGACGGTCGCTTTTTGCGTGCGTGAACTCCACCTCCAGGCCAGAAATTTATCGCTTGTGAAAAATTTCGCAAGCAAGAACAGGGTGGCCGAAAGCTCGCTCGCTGGGTACGATTTACCCCTTCTTCCGGTCTGCGGAAGCCACAACCGCGGCAACGAGCTTCGGCGTAGCATTCTCGCCTGTCGGCCACTGATTCGAGGGACGATTTGACCGCTGAACCAGCCATTCAAAGCACGGACGTCGAGCTGCTCAACCACCTGACCACCGCCAAAGCCAAGCTCCTCGAGCAGGTCGGTCGGCGAATCGTGGGTCAACACGAGGTACTCGAGGGCATCCTCACCGCCATTCTCTCGCGGGGCCACACCCTCCTGGTCGGGGTGCCGGGCTTGGCCAAAACCCTCATGGTTTCGACATTGGCCGAGACCCTGGACCTCAAGTTCTCGCGAATCCAGTTCACTCCGGATCTCATGCCCGGAGATATCACCGGCACGGAGATCATCGAAGAGGACCTCACGACCGGCAAACGGGCGTTTCGGTTCGTACACGGCCCCGTTTTCGCCAATGTCGTGCTGGCGGACGAGATCAACCGCACACCACCCAAGACCCAGGCCGCCCTGCTCCAGGCCATGCAAGAACACGAGGTGACGGCCGCAGGAACCACTTACCACCTGCCCGAGCCCTTCTTTGTTCTCTCGACGCAGAACCCCATCGAACAAGAGGGGACGTATCCGCTGCCGGAGGCCCAGCTCGACCGTTTCATGTTCGAGTTGCGGGTCGAATATCCCAACGCGGACGAAGAAGAGGAAATCGTAGAGGAGACGACCGGTGCGGATATGCCCGCCGTCAGCAAGGTGCTCGACGGACCGGATCTCATCTCGATGCAACAGCTGGTCCGCCGGATTCCGGCGCCCAAAGCGATCGTGCGCGCGGCGGTGCGATTGGCCCGCATGACCCGACCGAACTCGGACGACTCCCCGGCCTTGGTGAACGAGTACGTGGATTGGGGAGCCGGACCGCGGGCGTCCCAGTACATGGTGCTCGGGGCAAAAGCCCGGGCCGCGTTGGACGGACGGCCAATGGCCGACCTCGACGACGTCAAGAACGTCGCTTTGTCCGTGCTACGTCACCGGGTGATGGTCAACTTCGCGGCAGAGGCCGCCGGCCGTTCCGCACACGACGTTTGCAGTGAGCTGATCCAGGAAGGCACCTGGTTGCGCGAGGGCGCGGACTAGCGCCCGGCAGTCTTGAACCAGGCGGCTTCGTGGAAAACCTTGGCCCGAACCGCCTCCCACTCCCGCCGCACATGGTCCATGTCGATCGTGGAATACCCCACGCCCTCCGATCGGGCGGCGGTACCGCCGAAGCCGACGATCGCATTCCCGTGGTGGGCACCGACAAGCTGGGAGGTTCTAGTCGTCACGGCCGAGTATAGCACCATGGTGGCCCGCTGGATGCGAGCCCCTTGAGAATAGGGATCGATCTCGTCGGCATAGATCAGGTTTTCCAGCTGCTGGAGCGGACCCCGCACCACCTCCGGATCGATCCGGCTCTCAACCTCCACGACCTCGGCGAACATTTCGCCGCCCTTTTCTCCCATCGCGAGGAAGAACTGGTATCCCCCCCAGCCCAAGCCGCCCAGCACCAGCAGCCAAATGAGCCCCTTAATGGGCGAGAAGCGGCTGCTCGACGGCCCGCTGGCGGCCCCCGGCTCGATCGCGGGCTCCTCCAGGCACTTGACGCACCCGTTGGCGCGCTCGGGCTGGTAGTAATAGCCGTGCTTCGGGCAACGAACCGTTTGCGGACTGAGCATGAAACACCTCCGGCACTGCAGCGACGATCTCGGAACACCTCAACCACATTATCGGTCGGGTTCCGCCGACAAGATAGACGCCGCGGCGCTCCACGGGCGTGAGGCGGATCACGACCCCAAACCCTTCAATCGGGCCGACCTTCGGCTAAATTCCTCTGATGACACTGTCCCTGCCCGTCCTCGAAGACGGGGTCCTCGACACCGGCAGCATTGCGGAACTGCACGACGAGATCCGGGAGCTAGCCCGGACTCGAAACGCGGTGATCCTGGCGCACAACTACCAGCGTCCCGAAGTGCAAGACATCGCGGATTACGTGGGAGACTCTCTAGGCCTCTCGAGGCAGGCGACCGAGACCGAGGCGGACGTGATCGCGTTCTGCGGCGTGCACTTCATGGCCGAGACCGCAGCGATCCTGTCCCCGCAGCGGCGGGTGCTGCTACCCGATCTGCGCGCCGGCTGCTCGCTGGCCGCGAGCATCACGGCAGAGGACGTGCGGCGCTGGAAGGCCGAATATCCGGACTACATCACCGTGGGATACGTCAACCCGCCGGCCGACGTGAAAGCCGAACTGGATTACTGCTGCCCGAGTGGAAACGTCGTAGCCATCAT
>JAPULP010000296.1 GCA_027294815.1 Gemmatimonadota bacterium
GTTGGTGAGCAGGTTGAGCAGCAGCTGGCGCGCCCGCGCCCGATCTCGTGGAAGGACGAGCGGCTTGTTCGGGCTCTCCATCGACACGTTGACCGACGCCTGCTCGCCCAGAATGCTGGCGGTCTCGCTGATCTCGGCCAAGAGCTCGCGGAAGTCGGTGGGCTCGAGGTGCAGCGGAGCCCTGCCCTCGTCGACGCGTGCCAGCGTAAGCAGGGAATCCACGATCTCCGTCATGCGATTGACTTCGATGAGGGTCTCCTCGAGGACTTCCATCAGGGCGGGCGACGCCGAGGGGTGGGTAATAGCGCGCTCGACGCCGGCGCGAAGAACCGTAAGGGGCGTTTTCACCTCGTGACTCGCGTCGGCGGTGAAGCGGCGCAGGCTCAGGAAGTTGCGCTCCAGCCGGATGAGCATGGCGTTGAGGGTCGTGGTGAGCCGGGCCATTTCTTCGGTACTGCTCACCTCGATCACCCGGCGATGGAGGCTGCGCCCGTCGGTGATCGCCTCGATCTCGTCGACGATGGTATCGACCGGCTTGATGTTCCGGCCGGCGAGGACGTATCCGACGATGATCGACGCCAACAAGATCAGTGGTCCACTCACCAGCAGGGCGACCACCAATCGCTGAGTGTCGGTGATCACCCCCGCGGTCGGAGCGCCGACTAGAACGGCCGCCACCGCGGGGCCGGCCGTTGCTACCGGGCGCGCAAAATGGCGGATCTCGCCTATCGACCCACCGATGTCCGTCAACCCAAACCGACCGCCGGTCGCCGATTCCCTCGCCGCGCTAGCCAGAAGAAGAAGGCTCGGCACCGACGGTCTCGCCGCCTCGGACGCGAACAGGACGTCGCCCTCAGAATCGAGGATCACGACGTAGTCCTCCAGCGATTGCAACAGCGCAGCCACCCGAGGAGCCAGCACGGGACGGGTCGTGGTCTCGCCGGCGACTTGAAGCGTGTCCAATCCCACCACGAGGCCAAAACCGCGATCGTACGCGTCGCTCAGAACGGCGGCGATAAAGTCCGCTCTGGATTGGGTTTGGGTGTCGAGCTGGCTGAACCGGTCCGGCCGCTGCACGAAATAGACAGTCGCCGCGAACACAAACATCGTGACGGCCAGGGCGATGGCGTAGCCCACGGCCAGGCGCCCACGGAGGGTGCGAATCCTGCCCACGTCACTCTCGCATGACGTACCCGACTCCGCGCACCGTGTGGATCAGACGATCCGTGCCCTGTCGGGCGATTTTCTTACGAAGACGATTGATCACGACATCTACCACATTCGTCCCGGGGTCGAAGTTGTATCCCCAGGCGTACTCGGTGATCAGCGTTCGGGAGAGGACTCGACCCTGGTTGCGCACCAGATATTCCAAAACGGCATATTCCTTCGGCGTCAGCTCGACGATCTTGCCCGCCCGCCGCACTTCCCGGCTCCCGGAGTCGATTGTGAGATCTGCGATCTCGTATGTTGGCGAGACGATCTCGCGCGGTCGCCGCCCCAAGGCCTCGACGCGCGCGAGGAGTTCCTCGAACGAAAACGGCTTGGTGACGTAGTCGTCGGCTCCGGTACGAAGCGCCTGGACCTTGGAGTCCACTGCATCTTGTGCGGTGAGTACCAACACGGGGGTCCCAACCCCTCGATCGCGCAGCGTACGGAGCACCTCGACACCGCTCAATCCCGGCAACCGCAGGTCCAGCACGATGACGTCGTACTCGCCGTGCGACGCCCGCTCGAGACCCTGCGGTCCATCGGCAACGAGATCGACGTGGAGGCGCTGCTCTTCGAAACCGCGCTGCACAAACTGGCCCACGGTGGGATCGTCTTCCACCACGAGAATCTTCACGATTCGTCCGGTTCACCGTCTGCAATGGGGAAAAACAGGCGGAAGGTCGATCCGCTGCCGCGTTGCGAATCCACGACCATGCGGCCTCGATGCTGCTGAACGATCCCGTAACAGATGGACAGTCCCAACCCCGATCCCCGCCCCGTTTCCTTAGTCGTATAGAAGGGCTCGAAGATTTTCTGGAGATCCTCCCGTTCGATCCCTTCGCCCGTATCGGCAAATTCGACCATCACCTCGTCCGTGCGATCCGGGTTCATTGCGGTAGTGACGGTCAACGTGCCCTGCTCTTCCATCGCATCGATCGCATTGATCATCAAGGCCAAGAACACCTGGATGAGCTGCTTCGAATTGACGGAGATTTCCGGAAGTGATTCCGCGAGCCGCTTGACGAGGTGGATACGTCGGAAACGATCGTGGTGTTTGATGAGGAAGAGCGCATCGTCCACGATCGGATTGATCGATGCAGACGTCTTGGCTTGCGCTTTCGGGTTTGAGAAGTCCAAAAGACCGTCCACGATGTCCTGCACCCGATCCAGCTCGGACCCGATGATGCGCAGGTACTCTTCAAACCCGGTGCGGGCCGTCGCCGGCAGCTCCTCGAGGCGCAATTGCAACGCCTCGCTGCAGGCGCCAATCGTGGCCAGCGGATTATTGATCTCGTGCATCACCCCGGCAGCCAGCTGGCCGATCGCCGCGAGCTTGTCGGTCTGGGAGATCTGTTGCTGGATGCTTCGCCACTCGGTGATGTCTTCGCCGATGGTGATCACGTGCGTGATCTCGTCGTCATGCAGCCGCATCGGAATCTTGCTGATCCGGTAATGCCGCAATTCCCCGAACGCCGTCGACCCGATCTCCATTTGTTCCATTTCCCCGGTCGCGAAGACGTTGTCGAACTCCTCCTTGAGAAGATCACGCGGTTGGCGACTCATCACCTCGAAGACCTCGCGGCCAAGCACATCGTCACGCGAAACGCCGCGCGCGCCCACCTCTCGTTTCGTGTTCCAGGCTTGGATTCGATAATCGCGGTCGACCACATAGAGACCGACCGGGAGGGAGTCGATGATCTTGGAGATGAATCGCCGTTGAGCTTCTGTTTCCCTGGTTCGGTACGCCACTTCTGCGGCGAGGTCTTCGGACAACTCGATCGAGGCCAACCATGGTGCCAAGATGTTGGCGACGATGCTCAAGATCCGTCGGTCGACGTCGACCAACGCCTCGTCGCGAATCGTGGCTTCGAGCAGGCCGATGGGATCTCCGTCACTAAGGAGAGGAAACCGCAAACGCAGCTTTGCGTCGCTTCCGTGTCCCAGGGGATCCTCGATCCACTCCTTCACCTGTTCCGCCTGCTGCGCGTCGGGGGGTTCAGCCCCGGCCGCGCCAAGAGCCCGGTATCCCGCTCCGGCTTGATCCTTCAGCCAAATGCGGCAGTCTTCGAGATCGAGATCTCGACGGAGCGCCCCCACCACCCCAGATAGGACTTCGTCGGAGCCGAGGCCGGCCTGGAGGTACGTGGCGACATCCGCCAGTGCAGTCAGTCCCAGCGGGGTGGCCCTGCTTGCAGCCGAAGGTGAATCCGAATCGCTCACAGTCATCCTACCTCATGTAAGCTCGCGTAGCCGATCGAGCAGCTCGGCGTTGTCCCGGCGGTCTCCCAGTTCGGCCTCGACGAAAACCCACCGTACGATTCCCTGTTTATCGACGATCACGTAGGCTCTCTTGGAGAAAAATGCGTCCTCCATAAGAGTCCCATACGCGCGACACACGTCCCGCTTGAAATCACTCAGCAGATCGATGCCGAAGCCGTTCTTGGCCTTGAACTCTTTGAGGGCCGGCACCGAGTCGACACTGACCCCGAACACCTTGGCGTCCACGCCCTCGAAGAGCGCGGAGGCCTCCGTGAAGCATCCCATCTCGTCCGTGCACACCGACGTGAACGCGAGAGGGAAGAAGGCCAACACGACGTTGCTCTTTCCCTGGAACGACGACAGGGTCACCTCTTCGTCGGCCGTCGACGAAAGCGTAAAATCGGGAGCCAGTTCCCCGACCGCCGGAAGCCCCGTTGTCGTCATGCACCTCATCCCCATCGCCAGGGTGGAAACTCGTTGCGGCGGCAGACTTTGCGATCCGCCGCCGGTTCAGGAATCTGGTTGCCCACGGCCCGGTAGGCAACCACGACGACACCACCTTGCCTCACCACGGCCCCAATGCTAATTACCACAAGCCGCGCTTTTCTTGAAGAAACCCTCAGACCAAGGACTCGAAGGAGCACACCCCATGGCGCACCAGCTTCCCAATCTTCCCTACGCCCACGACGCGTTGGAACCACATATCGACGCTCAGACGATGCAGATCCACCAAGGCAAGCACCACAACGCGTATGTCACAAAGCTGAACGACGCCCTCGACAAACACCCCGAATTACACGACAAGAGCGTCGAGGACTTGCTGTCTGCTTTCGACTCCGTGCCGCAGGACATCCAAGGCGCCGTTCGGAACCACGGCGGGGGTCACGCCAATCATTCTTTGTTCTGGCAGATCATGGGACCCGATGGAGGCGGAGAACCGTCGGGTGCGCTGAGCGACGCGATCAACGCAGCGTTCGGAAATTTCGCCAGCTTCAAAACCACGTTCGCGAACAATGGAGCGACCCGCTTTGGGAGCGGTTGGTCGTGGCTCGCGGTCGGTGCAAAAGGTCTCGAAGCATTCAGCACCGCCAACCAGGACAGCCCCCTCATGGAAGGCAAGACTCCCATTCTCGGATTGGATGTCTGGGAGCACGCGTATTACCTGAAGTACCAGAATCGGCGACCCGATTATATCGAAGCGTGGTGGAACGTGGTACGATGGGACGAAGTGGCGAAGCGTTTCGACGCGGCATCGTAAGCCAACACTGTTCGTGGGGTGGCGGCATCGACCGCCACCTCATCCAACCGAAAACCGCGCCCCCTGCATCAACCTCTCCAGCCGCGACCTTCCTTCGTCGATCGCGTCGGAGCAGCCTGCTAACGACCGCCGCGGAATTTAGCCACAGAGATCACAGAGAGGTGCGGGGGGAAATGGAGCGGATGGGAATCGAACCCACGACCCCCGGCTTGCAAAGCCGGTGCTCTCCCAACTGAGCTACCGCCCCAAGAAAACCGCTGCCAATCTAACCGGACGCCGCCCAATTTCCGAGGCATCACGGGCCTCAGCGGTGGTGTTGGAGAAACCTCTCGGGGGTTTTACCGTAGTACCGGTGAAAGGGGACCCAATGCAAGTGTTACTCATCTGGCTGCGCCGGATCATCGAAATCGGCATTCTCGAGTTTCTCAGGAAGCTCGGATGGAAATGGCTCGGTGGGCTCGTGCTTGGCGTGGTCGCACTTGTAGCGATCGTGATCGTCCTGATCCTGGTCATTGTGGCTCTACTGCTGTGACCTGAGCGGCACCCTCACTCTCGGCTGCCTCGGATCACTCCATACGTCTGCGGATACACGCCGTCCTCCATCTCCCGCCCCAGAATCCACACCTTGGCACCGATCTGCGCGCGCAACCCTTCAGAAGCGTTGACCAGCCGCACCTCCACATCTCCTTCGAGCCAATACTCGCCGCCTCGATACGCCACCGTGCCCACCAGCGGCCGTTCGCCCTGGATCGCACGAATCTCGTAGCTCACGACCGCGAAATCCCGCCCCGATGCGGGCCTGCCCCGAACGGCGACCTCGGCGCCCGTCAGGTTTCGCAACTCGCTCCGAAGGTCGCCGGTGAGATCCACCGATCGGCCCTGGGCCGTCGTCAGGGTCACGAGAACCATCGGCACGCTTCCCGTGAGTTGGATTTCTCCCACCAGCGTTTCGGTAACCGTCGCGGCCATCTGACGTCCCCCACTGTTGCCGCTACAACCGGCCAGCGCAACGCACATCAGCATTCGGGTATCGAGTCTGCGCATTACTTGGTTCGTACGATGAAGACCTGCATGGTCGTCGGCAATACCCCATCCACCTGGTTCCGAACACGGATCGCCGTCGGCGCCGTGACATTCCCACTCAGGAGGAAATATGCCGTCGACCCCGCCCGCACATCTACATCCTCGGTAAAGTCCTGGAAGACCACGCTGGTCGGGCGCAGCCGCGCTGACGATGGAAGACCTCCCACATCGAAGATGTCGAAGAGGTTCCAACTCGGAAAATCGATTCGACTCGGCAACGCGGTCGCGCTTCGGTCGTCCAGATACAGCGTCGCGGCCCATTCAGCCAGGAGCGTCTCGATGGGTTCACCAACGACGTTCTCGATATTTGCGAATCCGGTGAGAGAATTGTCGACCAGGGCCTTCTGAATTGCCTTTTCCCCACCCAACCCCAGCCCGAAGTGGTCGTTGATCCAACGCAACAGTGACCACGTGACACCGTACCACAGCGGACGTCCAAGGCACGGCGCGGGATTGCTCGCCAACCAGCTGCACGAGTGCGGCGCGTCGGCCGC
>JAPULP010000297.1 GCA_027294815.1 Gemmatimonadota bacterium
CTTCCGGCATTCGAGGCCCGGTTGCGGGTGCGGGAGCGAAAACACCCGAAGCTGTACTGGGTGGACCCTGGCCTCGTTCGGGCCATCAAGAAGCAATTCGGTCCCGTATCGACTGAGGAGCGCGGTCCGCTACTGGAAGGATGGGTGCTGTCGTTGCTCCGGGCCCATGGAGAGGAGAAACGGCTCTTTGACGACATCTTCTACTGGGCACCCGTCCAGGCCAAACGGGTCGAAGTTGACTTTCTCCTCAAGCGAGGCCGGGAGTTCCTGGCAATCGAAGTGAAATCCCAGAAGAGATTCTCGAATTCGCTCTTGCCCGGGCTCAGGGCCCTGGAAGATCTGCCAAAGGTTGCACGGAGAGTCCTTGTCTACGGCGGGACTCGCAAGTTACGCGCGTCGAACCAAATCGACGTCTGGACCGTTGAGGATTTGGCGAACGCGCTGGCAGACGATACGCTGTGGCCGTGACCGCTACAGCACGCGCTTCATTCTCCTCGCAACGCGACAATCGGCTCCACCCGCACTGCCCGCCTGGCCGGCAACAGCGTGGCAACGAGCGCAACGCCGCCGAGCAGCAGAGGCACAGCCACGAACGTAATCGGATCCCGGGCACTGACCTCGTACAACAGGCTCGACATGAAGCCCGTCAACCAAAACGCCCCTATCAAGCCGCCGGCCACACCGATCCCTATTACCGTGGCGCCCTGGCGCATCACCATACCAATCACATCGCCGCCACTCGCACCCAACGCTCGCCGCAACCCCAACTCGTGCGTCCGTTCGGAGATGGAGTAGGAAATCACCGCGTAGACACCCACCGCTGCCAGCAACAACGCGACACCACCAAACACCAATAGGAGCGTCATCGTGAATCGCGGTTCGGTGACGCTGGCATTTACGACGTCCTTCATAGTTTGGACGGCTGCGACGGGCACGTTGGAATCGAGGGTGCGAATCTCTCGCCGGACGGACGACACCAGAGTACGTGGATCGGTTTCGGTGTGAATGACCAGGGTCATGGCATTCGGCGTGAAACCCACCGACGCTGCAAACTGGTCGTGCGGCCGGTACCACTTCGGATTGATCACGTCGCCCACGCCCTCGTGGCGGATGTCTCCCACGATACCGACGATTTCCAACCACGGCGGCTGATCCCCGCCCATTCGGAAACGCTTTATCAATGCGCTCTCGCCGGGCCAATAGCGATTAGCCATATTTTCGTTGACGATGATCACCTGGTGTCCGTCGAACGCGTCGCGGCTGTCGAAGAAACGTCCCTCCTCGAGCGGTATCCGCATTGCTTCAAAGTACCCGTCCGTCACTACCTGCCAGTCGCCGTCAAAATCCTCGCCTGGCCGTTCTTCTCTTCCCTCAATTTCGATCGACCAATCCCCGATGTGTTCGGCGAGCGGCAGTATGCGGACGGCCGCCGCGTGACGCACCCCGGGTAGCCCCCTGACGTTATCGAGCAGTCGCCTGTAGTAGCCGCTTATCGACGAGGCGTCCGGATAATCGGCGGCCGGTACCGAAAGGCGCATCGTGAGCACGTTCGCGGCGTCGAATCCGGGATCAACGCGAACAAGGTTGCCAAAGCTGCGGATGGTCAATGTGGCCGCGATCATGAGCATCACCGCAAAGCCGATCTGCGTTCCGACCAGGGCGCGCTGGATTCGATGTCTTCCAGCGCCACTTGTAGCTCCACGGCCGCCGTCTTTCAGCTCCATCTGCAAGTCTTCGCGCCCGCTCCGAAGTGCCGGCGCGAGTCCGAACAGCAACCCGGTCAGTACGGAAATGGCCGTCGCGTATCCAAGTACCGTGAGATCGAGTTGCACCTCACCGAGTCGGGGCACACGTGCAGGATCCAACGCCATCAACGCGGACAGACCGCCCCGCGCCAGGAGTACCCCAGCCACACCTCCCGCCAACGCCAACACCACCGCCTCGGTCAAAAGCTGCCGGACGATCACGCCACGTCCCGCGCCGAGCGCGGTTCGTACCGCAAGTTCTCTCCTGCGACCTTCAGCGCGCGCGAGCATCAGGTTTGCGACATTTGCACACGCGATGAGCAGCACGAACACCACGGCGCCGAACAATACGAGCACTGCCGGCCGCACCTCTCCCACGATCCGATCGGTCAACGGCGTCACGAAGAAGCGAACGTTTCTTTCGGGACTATAGAAGCCTTGTTCGGTGAGTGCGTCCGCAATGGACTTCAGTTCCGGATTGGCTTGTGCAACCATGATGCCTGGTTTGAGTCTCGTCACCGTCTCGAGGTAATGACCACCGCGCCCGCCAAGGTTTTCTTCGTCGAACCGAATTGGGAGCCATATCTGTGTAGGCTGGGCGGTGCCGAAGTCCCCCGGCAACCGGAAATTCGGGCGCATGATGCCAACGACTGTACGAGGCAACCCGTTGATTGTGACATCCTTCCCGACGATCGACGGATCGCCGGCAAAGCGACGATTCCAGAAATCGTATCCCAAAACCGCAACACGCTGTGTGGTCGGCTGATCCTCGTCTGCCGTGAACGGGCGTCCGATTGCCGCGGCTACCCCCAGTATCGAGAACACGTCGGCCGTCATGACGCCGGCTTGCACGCGCTCCGCATCACCCTCGGACCCCGTGACGTTCACCGCGACCGTGTAGTAAGCCCCAACCCCTTCGAGTGTGGTGTTGCCCCTGCGAATATCGTACAGCTCGGGACCGGAGATAGAGTGTACAGCGCCTCCACGCCCGCTACCCGATTCTTCCCAGTAGATCTGAGCTACCGCGAGGCTGCCGGGATCGTCGTACGGTAGCGGCTTGAGCAGAATGCCTCGCACCACACTAAAGATCGCCGTATTGGCACCGATGCCGAGGGCAAGCGTTGCGACGGTAACTGTTGTGAAGAGAGCGTTGCGCCGAAGCATCCGGAACGCAAAGTGAATGTCCTGTAACAATGCTTTCATCGGTTCTCCTCTATGGCGCGGGCCGAGGGATCGACGTCGAAAACGCTCACCGCGCCACGCTCCGATCCGAGTCCGGATACTCGGTCCCAGGGATTGAAAAACGTGTCTCCAGTACCGCAGTCGAGCCCGCATCACTCTGCCCTGGTCACACAGCACCTGATACTCGTCCGCCAGGTCGCCGAGCACATACTCCCGGTCTTCAGGAACGAGGATCAGGCCGAGCAGCCATTCGGCGATGCGTGGTGGTGACAAGTCAGTTGCCTTTGGCGTAGTGCGTGAGCTCGAGCCCGTCCCACATCCGGTCCATGGCCGCGCGCGATCGTTCCAGCGCGTGGGCCCCCTCGGGTTCCAGAACGAAGTGCTTCTTCGCCCGGCCGCCGCGCTGGGCCGTCGGTTGGGACGTCCACGAGAACACCAGTCCTTCAGACTCGAGCCGACCGAGGGCTGAGTAGACGGCGGCCAGCGAGACCAAGTTCTCGGTTTGGGCCTCGATTTCGTGGCTCACCATCATCCCGTAGGCGTCGCGGTCGAGCCGGGCCACGGCCAGGAGGACGAGCTGCTCGAATTCGGAAATTGGCTTCACGATTGTTCCGGAAAT
>JAPULP010000298.1 GCA_027294815.1 Gemmatimonadota bacterium
GGTTAACCTCACATTCGGGAATTCGGGCAAGACCATGCGCGGTCGCAGGATACCTTCAGTAGGTTGAAGGTATTACGACGTTATTGTGACGTACCTCACATGCCGGGTGCGCCTCCAAGATAGGACTGTTTGCATTGCAAGTGCCTCAAACAACCTGACCGCGCGACCTCGTAAACCTCTAGAATACTATCTGTCACTTGACCGATAGTCGATTGACTGATAGTTTCGAGCCACAGCCATTCCTGGAGCCGACCGTGGACTCGGACATCGCTTCGCACCTCCCACTCAACCCGCGTGACTATCTCATTCTCTTCTCGTTGACCGCAGGCGAGCGGCACGGGTATGGGTTGATCAAAGACGTAGAGAACCAAACCGGTGGAGACGTGCTACTCGACCCGGCGAACCTGTATCGCTCAATGAAACGGTTGATGAAGGAAGGGTTCGTAATGGAATCCGAGCGTCGACGCGCTCCCCACGCGGGCGACGAACGCCGGCGTTACTACGCCATCACGAAGCTCGGACGCCGCGTGGTGAAGGCCGAGGCCACCCGGTTGGATCGGTTGGCTACCCTGGCGCGGTCGCGCAATCTCATTTCCGAAGATGAGCGGCCGGCATGATGCCCGGACAACGTGGTATCGCGTTTTCCGAGGCGATGTACCGCAGGTTGTTGTGGATGTTGCCCCGAGACTTTCGTTCGGCGTTTGAGCAGGACATCATCGAATCGTATCGGGACCTGTGCCGCGAGTCTTACGCGCGCGGTCGGATGCAGGCAGTTGCCGCATTGTGGGCACGGTCCGCGTTCCGGCTCGCAGGGTGCGGCATTCGCGAGAGACTGAGCCTGATCCAGGATAGCTCGGCCAGCTCTTCCCACGATCCGATCGGCCGACGCACGCTTGGGGTCCGCGAATTGATCGCCCGCATCGCGCAGGACGCTCACCTAGCAATCCGTTCCTACGTCAAGACCCCGGGATTTGCCGTGACCGCAGTGGCCATCATCGCGCTGGGCGTCGGGGCAACCACGACCATCTACAGCGTGGTCGACGGCGTCGTCCTCAAGCAACTGCCCTACCCCGAGTCCGGACGGCTGGTGTACTTCGATAACCCATCCCATTCACCCCCCCTCTTCAGAGATTGGCAAGACCGCACCCAATCCTTTGCATCGATGGGAGGTGCTTGGGACCGTGACATCGATCTCACCAATGCCGGCGAGCCGGAGAAGTTGGACGGGGCATTGGTCACTCGAGAATTTTTCACCCTCTTCGGCGCCGAGCCTTTCATCGGCCGACTATTCACGAACGACGACTTCCAAGACCAACCCCGTGTGGTGGTGCTCGACCACGGTTTGTGGCAACGACGATTTGGTGGCGACGAGTCAATCCTCGGGACGGCGGTTACGCTGGGTGGTGCATCGCTGATAGTCGTGGGTGTGCTCGATCCGATATTCGTGTTACCCCAGGGCATCGTACGATCCAATACGGACGTGTGGCTGCCGTTAGATGTGACGCGGCCCGACATCCAAGACCGCGGGCTCTATATCCTCGGGGTCGTTGCGCGTCTCAAACCCGACGTTACCCTCGAGACCGCGCATGCGGAGTTGAGCCTGGTGGCCGAAGCGTTGGCCGAGGAGTTCCCGGACCAGTACCGGCGACGGGACGGTTCTACGAGGCCCATGACCGTTTCGCCGCTTCGAGAAGCCCTGGTGGAGCGTCACGGTGGGATGCTGTTCATTCTGCTTGGCGCGGTTGGATTGATGCTGGTCATCGCGTGCGCCAACGTAGCCAACTTGTTCCTTGCACGCGGTACCGATCGCGAACGAGAGATGGCTTTGCGCGCGGCATTGGGCGCGGGGCGCGGGCGCCTCGTCACCCAGCTCCTCACCGAAAGCATCGTTCTGGCATTGGTGGGCGGGACGCTCGGAGTGGCGTTTGCTTTCTTGGGCGTCCGCGGATTCGAAACACTCAACGCCGGTCTCAATATCCCACGGATGGACGAAGTGGGCATCGATTTGCGCGTGCTCGGATTCGCGCTAGCCGTCTCGACCCTTACTGGCGTGGCGTTTGGTCTCTTTCCGGCCTGGCAGGCTTCGCGCACCGATGTGACCCAGGCGCTCAAGGAGTCGTCGGCCACGCCCGGTGGCGGTCGCAACAGAGTCCGCAGCACGTTGGTGGTTGCGGAAATCGCCCTCGCATTGATCCTGCTCGTCGGAGCGGGATTGCTGTTCAATAGCTTTTTGCATCGGATCCGCGTGGATCCGGGGTTCGATCCCGAGCGCCTGGTGATCGTGCCCCTGATCTTGAATGGTGACACCTTCACGGACGAAGGGCGTCAGCAGTTTGCGCGGGCCGTCATGGAGCAGGTCGAAGGCATCCCGGGAATTCGCGAAGCGACTTTCGGGGTCACCGTGCCACTGATGTATTATGGCCCGAGTCGCTGCTGCTGGAGGACCAGCGGATTCCGGACCGACATGGGTGAAGAACCCGAAGGCGCGACGATGGTCCACCCCGTCTCGATCAACTACTTCACCGTCTTGCAGGCAAACCTGCGCGGTCGAGAGTTCGTACGTGCAGACGCGAACACCACGCCCGTAGCTACCGTGATTTCCGACGCACTGGCCGAGCGCTTGTTCCCGGGAATCGATCCAATGGGACACACCTTCCGCGGCCGGGACACGGAGTTCGTTGTCGTGGGAGAGGTCTCGGGTCTACACCATTGGGGTCTGGACGAAGACATTGAATTCGAGATGTTCGTACCCTACGAGGTCTTCGGTGGAGAATTTCGCAGGCTGAACATCATGGTACGCACCAGTGCAGAACCGACCGCCGTCGCACATGCGTTGCGACAAGCCGTTTGGGCAGTGGAGCCCGATCTGCCGGTAGATGAAATAGTCACGATGCGGCAGCGTATCGCGACCTCGATGACTGGGCCAAGAGTGCTCTCCACCCTGTTGTTGACCTTCGCCACCCTCGCAATTCTCCTGGCCGCCGGAGGGATTTACGGATCGACCCTCTACACGGTCGGTCAGCGACAGCGCGAGCTTGGTATTCGACTGGCATTGGGAGCTCGTTCAGGCCAGGTCGTTGGCATGGTCGTGCGGCAAGGAGCGTTGCTGGCACTGATCGGCATCGCATTAGGCACCGCGGGCGCTGTTGGGCTGTCCCGGCTGCTGAACCGGCTCGTCTTCGGCATTACGACGACCGACCTTCCCACCTTCGCCACCGTTGCCATGTTGCTGGGCCTGGTGGCCATCGCCGCCTCCTACGTTCCTGCACGCCGCGCGGCCCGCGCGGACCCCATGGAAGCGTTGCGTAGCGAGTAGTCTGTGGGGGTCGGGGGTCGGGGGTCGGGGGTCGGTGATTTCAGATTGCAGATTGCAGATTGCAGATTGGAGATGCCCTTTGATGCCCCTTGATGCCCCTCTTCATCTGTGCCCCTGTGCCCCTGTGCCCGTACCCCACAGCCTGTGATCCCCATCACGCGCTTCCACGCCCACCCATCACCGCCGCCCAACCAGGAACCCGGCATCATGCTACCCCACAGCTTTCGGCATCGACCCCACCGGCAGTAATCGCCGCTGGTGCCGTACCGCCATGCAGATTGTGGCGGGAGCTGTCTTCAGAAGACCAATCGAGGGATTTGATGTTCAGAGTGAAACAGACGTCGCGCCTGCTCACCGGCGCGCAATGGTTTGGACTCGCCCTAGGTGTCTCCGCATGCGTGGATTCGCACGGCGTCGGTCCCGACGTCTTTGGCGAGGTAGTCGAGTTCTCGACCGACATTCCGGTTGCGGAACTCGAGTCCGTCATCGAGTCCGCCGCGGCCCGTGTCGAGATCGACCTCGGCGAGGAAGGGCTCGTGGCTTGGGTAGTGAAGATCAAGGTAGCGGAACCCATGGCGGAGCCCGAGGAGATTCGTAGCCGCGTAGCGAGCTTGTCCATCACGGACGCATCCAGCTCCCTGACGCTCGAGCTTGGCAATCTCGATGTCGGTTTCAACGGCGAGACCACCCTTCGAGGTAGCGATGGTCACGAGTTGAGCCTCGAGAGATTCGCTGGACACATCAACGAAGCGCTCGCCGCGGACTTTCCCGTGTCGATCAAGGCACGCAGGCTTCCGGCCGACGCACCGCAAGCACCCGACGACACCGAGTTCTTCGCTTCGGAATTGCGGTTGCAGAATGACGCGGCGGATCGAACGCTCGAACTCAACATCGACCGTGACAATCTCACGCTCAACGACGCTCCGCCACCGGATGGCTGGATGACCGTGCTCGGTTTGGCCATCGAGATCCGGGTGAGCGAGGGATTGACCGAAATCAGACATGCCCGGGAAGACCTCGAGCATATTCGGTTCGAGGGTCAGGTTACATCGGTCAACCTCGATCGGCACGAGTTTGCGTTGGGCGACGACGCAATCGTCAGGCTGATCGATATCTCCAAGATCAAGTTCGAAGACGGCGATCATCACAGACTGCCGTCGCTCGCAGCCGTCTCGGAGGCGTTACGTGCTGGAAAGAAGGTCTTTAGTGCCGGTGAGGGTGTCGTAGAGAATCAACGTCCGTTGACGATCATTGCCGCACATGTCGTCTTCGAGCTAGAGATCAGGGTTGAAGACTTCTGGGATGCGGTGGAGTCGGTGGCCTTGGACGCCATGCAGGCAATGCTTGCAAACGGCATGGTCATCCAAATCGACGAACACACCAAAATCCGGTTCGAAGAGGGAGATCGGGTGCACCTGCCGTCGCTGGAGGCGGTCGCCGCGGCCCTGAGGGCCGGTGAGAAAGTATTCGCCAAGGGTGAGGGTGAGGTCATACTGGAGAGCGACGGCTCGCTGACGATTCGCGCTTTCCATGTCGTGTTCGAGCGTGAGTTGGCCGTTGAAGATTTCGCCGGCCTCGTGACATCGGTGAACCTCGAGGCACACACCGCCACGCTGGAGAACGGGACGGTGGTGCGGGTCGACGATCGCACGAAGATCAAACAAGCGGACGGCGCCGATCATTTGCTGCCGTCACTGGCTGCGGTCGCCGAGGCGCTTGCAGCAGACAAGGCCGTGTTTGCGGCAGGCGAAGGTCAAGTGGAAAGTGCCGCCGATGGGACGCCACAGATTCTCGCGTTCCACGTGGTATTCGAGGTGGATATTCCGGTCGAGGAGTTCGAGGCGGAGGTCGAGTCCGTCAATCCCGATGCCGGCACGTTCACGCTGAGCGGCGGGTTGGTAGTCAAGATTACGGACCACACGAGCATAAGTGCCGACGGTGACCTGAAAACGTTGGGTGGTGTGGCCGAGGCAAAGGCAGCCGGACACACCGTCATCGCGATCGGTAAGGGCCATGTCGCAGTCGAAAACGATGCCTCCTTCATCGAGGCATCACACGTGCTCTTCAAAATCGTCGTTACCGGTTGACCGGTCGCGGGTGCACGCACCCATTCGACAATAAAAACGAGGGATTCCGTGGTTTGGAATCCCTCGTTTTTTGCGCGCCAGGCGTAGTCGTTACTGCTCGACGCGCAGTTTCCGGGTGTAGGTTTCACCACCCACCGTGACGTGGACCCAGTAGTCGCCGGTTTCCGCCAGCGGGGCTCCACCGCCTGGGCCTCCAAACCCCCCGAATCCCCCAAAACCACCTCGTCCCCCACCTGGATTCAGGAGTCGGGCGATCTGCCGGATGTCGAGTCCGCCCGGGCCACCCCCACCCCCACCCCCACCCCTACCCCCAAAACCGCCGCCGAACCCACCCCGCCCACCTTGCGATTCAGCCGGCCGCTCGACGAATCCAGTCTCTCCCCCCGCCCCCCCCCGACCCCCCCGCCGTCGCCCCCCCAATCGGCGCCCCCCCAGCGCGGTGGCCCCCCCCGCCCCCC
>JAPULP010000299.1 GCA_027294815.1 Gemmatimonadota bacterium
GGCACACAGTTTCAGCAAGACGCAGGAAGACGAAGCAGACGAGTATGCGTACTCGGCCCTCGTCAACAGCCCGTACGACCCCAGAGGGGTCGGTGGGTCTTTCGCGTCACTCCTTCGGCATGTCACCCGATCGGAATCTGCCGAGCCGCGAGGCGCGAACCCGATCCGTGACTATTTCCGCTCCCATCCACCGCTCCAGATTCGTGAAGCGAAGTTCCGCGAGCGGGCTGAGGCATGGTGGCGGCGCAACAGAGATCAGGTTCGCCACATGGGCGAGGAAAACCTGAGAAGGCGCGCAGCCTATGTCGAGTGATCTCCACCGAAGCTCGCCGATGTCACGTTGTCAAGTCGCCGTACTGCTGCTGGTGGGTGCGGTCGCGTGCAACTCTAGTGACACGAATGGACTTACCGTCCAAGTCACCGTGGTCGATTTTGTCTACCAAGCGTCGACAAGCATCGACCCTGACGTCGCCGCGGCCCATGCCGCATGCGTAATCGGAGTGGGTCAGACCCATATCCACCCCAGTTGGCTGAATTTTTCACGGATCGACATGAGAGCGGTGGGCGCGGACCGATGGGAGATCACGTTCGAGAACGTGCCCATCGACGTGCTCCAATCCATCCGCGTCAGCGACCCGAACGTTTGTGCGGACAACCGTACCGGAGCTGCCACCCAAAACGTCTCCGCCAATGCGGTGTTACTCACCAACGTCGTGGACACGCCGGGGAACGGGGTCGAGCCGGGTCTGAGTTTCACGGTCGACGCCAATCGGCTGGTTACGCCCTAGGTTCAGGGAGAAATTCATAGGATCTCGAAATCGCCGCTTGATTTCCATGCAGCTCTTGTCGATAGCGCGGTGTCTGCATGCTATAATATCCTATGTCTAAAGAGACTGCCCTTCCCGACGTTTCGTTCGACCTGCCCCCTGAAGAGTTCCGCCGCCTCGGCCACCAATTGATCGAGTTGATGATCGAGACGCTCGAAGCCGAACGGTCCGATCCGGTGCTCCGACCAGTGACTGGGCCGGAGATTCGAGGCCTGATCGACGAACCCCTGCCGCAGAGCGGAAGTTCGATCGACGACATCATGATCCAGTGGCGGGATGTGCTGTCGCGCCATTCCCGACGGCACGGACACCCGCGCTTCTTCGGGTACGTGTGCACGTCGGCGGACCCACTCGGCATGCTGGCTGATGCCATGGCCTCAACCGTGAATCAACTCGTCACCGCATGGCGGTCTTCGCCGCCGGCCATCGAGATCGAGCGGCTGGTGTTGCGATGGCTCGACGAGTTGGTGGGGTTCGGTGCGAACGGCAACGGTCTCCTCGTGAGTGGAGGATCAATGGCCAACTTCCACGGGCTAGCCTGCGCCGTGACACAGGCCGAGCTCCATGCGAACCTGCCACCGGGATCACGCCACCGTCTCGCCGTATACATGTCGCGCGAGGGACATGTATCCATGAAGAAAGCCGCGCAACTCCTCGGCCTTCCGCCAGACAACGTTCGACTGTTGGATATCGACGAGGGTCGGCGTCTCCAAACGGACGCGTTGCGCACTCAACTGGAGGAAGACCGGGCGGCGGGTCTGATTCCTGCGGCGGTGTGCGTCTCGTCGGGCACCGCCAACACGGGGACGATCGACCCCCTAAACGACGTCTCGGAGATTTGCCAAGAATACGGTGTGTGGTTTCACATCGACGGGAGTTATGGCGCGCCGGCCGTCATGACGAAGGACTATGCGTGGATGGCCGAGGCGTTTGGACGCGCCGATTCCCTTTCCCTCGACCCCCACAAATGGCTTTTCGCGCCGGCAGATGCAGGGTGTGTTCTGATCCGCGATGAAGAGATCTCTCGCCGCACGTTTACGTTGTTCAGCGAGTACACCACCATAACACAAACCGATCCGATCGAGCGATTCGCGTTCTTCGATCATGGGCTCGAGATGTCGCGAAGGTTTCGGGGTCTCAAGGTGTGGACGATTCTGAAGGCCCGCGGCGCGGATCGGATTGCCGGCGTCATCCAACACGACATCGACCTGCGGCGACACCTGGACGCTCGGATCGACGCCGAGCACAGGCTGGAGCCCTTGGGTTCAGAATTGAGCATCGCTTGTTTCCGCTATGTCCCGGAGAGCGAAGTGTCAGACGAACGGCTCAACGCCATCAATCAGACCATCGTCGAAACGTTGATCGCGGAGGGGCGGTGTTACATGTCGCCGACGACGTTGGAGGGGCGGTACGCGTTGCGCGTGTGTATCATCAATTTCCGGACGCAGCGGGAAGACATCGATTTTCTGGTTGACGAGGTGTTGCGCATAGGAAGAGATGCAGAAGGATCTACCGGGTGAGAGGCTTTTCCGCCGAGCGCAGGTCACGGTCATGGCTCACTAACAGATGCCCAACCCCCAAGAGATGGTTTGTGCACCAACATCCACCTGAAGCGCAATCGGTTCTACTCCACTCCCTGTTCATTCTGCTTCCTGTTTACCGACTTGGACAATCCAACGTCGAACAACATCTACCAGCAAATCGGTTATCGTCCGGTGTGTGACATGCCGCTCTATCAGTTTCACAGCGGTGACAGCCCACCGTAACAAGCCGCGGATCTCATGGCTCGACCTTTCCGGCCCATCAGCGTAGCACGCATCGCCTCGGCAGTCATCGTCGTCCTAGGTGCTGTTGCATTGTATTGGAAGGTTACGGGCCGGCAACAACTGGATAAGATCACTCTTCCCAATGGATTCAGCATCGCCATCTACAGCGGGGCCGTCCCCAACGCCAGGCAGATGGCGTTGGGAGACAACGGAACGGTTTTTGTCGGATCGATGCTCGAGGGGAATGTCTACGCCCTCGTGGATGGCGACGGTGATAACGTGGCCGAGGAGACGTACACCATTGCCAGCGATCTCACGCTTCCTAGCGGCGTCACATTCCAAGATGGCGCGCTGTACGTTGCCGCCTTGAACCGCATTCTGGTGTACGACGGTATCGAGTCTCGCCTGGCAAACCCACCGCAACCTGTCGTCATTCGAGATGACCTTCCCACCCTGACACACCACGGCTGGAAGTTCATCCAGTTCGGCCCCGACGGGTTGCTGTACCTCGCGGTGGGTATGCCCTGTAACATTTGTCCGGAATCAGACGGGC
>JAPULP010000003.1 GCA_027294815.1 Gemmatimonadota bacterium
GCGCGTCGATTACTCGGGACGTTCGGTGATCGTGGTCGGTCCGGAGTTGCGGCTGCACCAGTGTGGTTTGCCCAAGACGATGGCGGTCGAGCTGTTCAAGCCGTTCATCATCCACAAGCTGGTGGAAAAGGGCATAGCCGAAACGGTCAAGCGTGCCAAAAAGATCGTGGAGCGCGAGAGTTCCGAGGTGTACGAGATCCTCGAGGAGATCATTCACGATCACCCGGTGTTATTGAACCGGGCGCCTACGCTCCACCGCCTCGGTATCCAGGCGTTCGAGCCGGTTCTCGTCGAAGGCAAGGCCATTCGCGTCCACCCGCTCGTATGCGCGGCGTTCAACGCCGATTTCGACGGTGACCAGATGGCCGTGCACGTGCCGCTTTCGTTCGAAAGCCAGTTGGAAGCGCGCGTGCTGATGGTCTCCAGTAACAACGTGCTCAAGCCGTCCGACGGACGCCCGGTTACGGAGCCGTCGCAGGATATGGTCCTTGGCTGTTACGTGGTCACTAAGGAGCTGGCCGATTTCGAGAAACTCATAGAGACCGCTCCGCGAATGGGATCGCTGGCGGAAGTGGAGATGTGTCTCGCGACCCAGGGCGGGCTGCACCACCAATCTGCCATTCACTTCTGGCACGAGCCGCCGGAGGGGTACGGCGAGCCGGAGTGGATTCCCACAACCGCTGGCCGGGTGCTCTTCAACAGCATCCTGCCGCGCCAGGTCGTCGCGGAGTTGGGCTTCCAGAACGAGATCATGCGTAAGCGAACGCTGTCCGACATTGTGTTCGAGGCGTATCGTCGCGCCGGCTTGACGGAGACGGTCGCGTTCCTCGATCGGCTCAAGGACTTCGGCTTCCGGCACGCCACCATGAGCGGCGTATCGATCGGCGTGGATGATCTCCAGGTGCCGCACGAAAAGACCGAGATTCTCGAAGCGGCCAACGAGCGCGTCGAGCGTTTCCAACGGGCGTACGCCACCGGCCAGATCACGTTCGGCGAGCGGTACAACAAAGTGATCGACGCGTGGACGCACGCCAACAACGACATCGCCGAGGCGATGGTGGGTAACCTCTCGGGCGCTAAGGGCGGCTTCAACCCTGTGTGGCTGATGTATGACTCCGGTAGCCGAGGTAGCCGCGACCAGATTCGCCAGCTAGCCGGTATGCGCGGCCTGATGGCGAAGCCACAAAAGAAACTCACCGGTGGTATCGGAGAGGTCATCGAGAGCCCGATTAAATCCAACTTCCGCGAAGGCCTCACGGTGCTCGAGTACTTCATCTCGACACACGGCGCCCGGAAAGGATTGGCCGACACTGCGCTGAAAACCGCGGACGCCGGATACCTAACGCGTCGCTTGGTGGATGTGGCGCAGGACGTCACCGTGAGCGAGGAAGATTGCGGAACGATCCTCGGTCTCGAGATCTCCGCGCTGAAAGAGGGCGAAGACGTCATCGAGCCGTTGGCCGAGCGCATTGCCGGCAACGTGGCGGCCGAAGACGTGTTCGATCCGCACGAGTTGGACGGACACAGCGATCCGAAGTTGCAATGCCCCGCCGGCCAGTTGATCGACGAGGAACTGGCGCAGGGCATCGAGGATGCGGGGATCGAGAGTGTGAAGATCCGCTCGGTGCTGACGTGCGAAGCGCGGCGTGGCATCTGCCGCATGTGCTACGGTCGTAACCTGGCGACGATGGGTATGGTCGATCTGGGCGAGGCGGTTGGTATTCTCGCCGCGCAGTCGATCGGTGAGCCGGGAACGCAGCTCACGCTGCGGACCTTCCATATCGGTGGAACCGCAGCCCGTATCGCCGAGCAGACGTACAGAAAAACCAAGCTGGAAGGTAGGATCGGCTTTGGCGAGCGGTTGCAGTTCGTCGAAACGGAAGAGGCCAAGCAAGTTGTCACGGGCTACGAAGGCGAGCTGCTGCTCTATGACGAAGAGGATCAGGTGCGCTCGCGCTTCCAGGTGCCGCTGGGTGCGGAGATGCGGGTGACGGACGGGCAGAACGTGAAGCGCGGTGACATGTTGTTCGCCTGGGATCCGTACACCAACCCGATCATCATCGACGTAGGCGGCACGGTGCGTTTCGCGGACATCGTCGAAGATGAGACGGTGCGCGAGGAACTCGACGAGATCACCGGTTTGCGGCAGCGCGTTATCATCGAAGACCGGGACAAGAAGCTGCATCCCCATATCGAGATCATGCAGACGATCAAGGGGGGCAAGCAGCGGCGGATCCGCAACTACGTCATTCCCGAGGGCGCGCAGCTCACGGCTGAGGACGGCCAAAAAGTGTTGCCTGGCCAGACGCTGGCAAAGATCTCACGCGAGGCGTACAAGACCCGTGACATTACGGGCGGTCTCCCACGGGTGGCCGAACTGTTCGAGGCGAGGCGCCCCAAGGATCCGGCAACGATTTCGGAGATCGACGGCGTCGTCGAGTTCGGCGGCATCAAGCGCGGCAAGCGCGAGATCTTCGTGAAACCTGAATCCGGCGAGTCGCAAACCTACGACGTGCCGGCAGGCAAACACCTTCGTGTCCACGAAGGCGACAAGGTGCGGGCCGGTGATCGTCTCACCGAGGGTCCGGTCAACCCGCACGATATCCTGCGGATCAAAGGACCGCGCGCCGTGCAGGAGTATCTGCTCAACGAGGTCCAAGAGGTGTACCGACTCCAGGGTGTGAAGATCAACGACAAGCACATCGGCGTGATCGTGCGCCAGATGTTACAGAAGGTAAAGGTCCTCGATCCGGGTGATACCCCATTTCTCGAGGGCGAGAGCGTCGACAAGGTCGCCTTCCGCGACCAGAACCAGGCTAAGGTCGACAAGGGTGGCAAGCCCGCCACGAGCGAGCCGTTGCTGCTCGGCATCACCAAGGCATCCCTCACCACGCAGTCGTTCATCTCGGCGGCGTCGTTCCAAGAGACGACCCGCGTGCTTACGGATGCTGCGATTCGCGGCGCGAAGGACGACCTGCTCGGCTTGAAGGAGAACATCATCATCGGCCACTTGATCCCGGCCGGCACCGGTATCTACCGCTACGCCGACGTCGAGGTCGAGCCGCCCGCAGGCTTCGAGCCGCCCGAGCCGCCCGAGATGATGGAAGAGGGTGGGCCAGCCGTTGCGTCTCCGTTCGTGAAGCAGTTGGCGGGGCATGCGAAGGCGACGCCGTAGACGGAGTAGGCAGTGGGTAGTAGGTAGTGGGCAGTAGAAAGGGCAGGATTCTCCATCAAGAATCCTGCCCTTTGCGTTTCAAGATTCGGCCTACGGCCTACTGCCTCCTGCCCCCTTGCTCATCCTACGCCCACTGCTGTCGTTCTCCCCACCGCCTCCGCCACCACCCGTATCTCCTCCATCATTTGCGCAAACCCCGGCAACGTCATGCTCTGCCTTCCGTCGCTCACCGCGGTGTCGGGATCGGGGTGTACCTCCACGATCAAACCGTCCGCCCCGACCGCCACTGCCGATTTGGAGAGGGCTGGGACGATCTCACGGCGTCCCGCCGCGTGGCTGGGATCCACGATGATGGGCAGGTGGGTCCGCTCTTTTAGGACCGGCACCGCGCAGATATCGAGCGTGTTGCGTGTGGCGCGCTCGAATGTGCGGATACCGCGCTCGCACAACATGAGGCGTGGGTTCCCGGCGGCCACGATGTACTCTGCGGCGAGCAGTAACTCCTCGATTGTGGCCATCATGCCGCGCTTGAGTAGCACGGCCTTGGGCTGTTCGCCCACGGCCGACAGCAATCGGAAGTTCTGCATGTTCCGCGCGCCCACCTGAAGCACGTCGGCGTATTGGGCAACGAGATCTACCTCGTCGGGCGCCACGACTTCGGTGACGATCTTGAGGCCCGTGGCCTCGCGCGCCTCGGCAAGCAACTCGAGGCCCTCTTTGCCCATTCCCTGAAACGAATACGGCGACGAGCGCGGCTTGAACGCTCCACCGCGCAGCATCGTCGCGCCAGCTGAGGCAACCGACTCGGCCACGGTCATGATCTGCTCGCGCGACTCGACGGCGCACGGCCCCGCGATCACCACGAACTCGGGACCGCCCACGCTCACGCCCTCGACCTTCACGCGCGTGGAATCGGGATGGTGCTCGCGCGACACGAGCGGATACGGCGGCGCAATTGGACGAACCTCTGCCACGCCCGGCATTGCAGCCAACGCGTCGGCGAGTTTGTCGGCGCCGGGGCCGATCACACCTATCAAACTCTGATTATCACTCTCGCTTACCTGCACGCGGAATCCCGAGCTTTCGACGAAGCTCACGATTTCCGCTTTCCGTTTGAGCGGGCACCCTTTTTCTAGAACGGCAATCATGATTCTGCCTCGACCTTACTGGTGTCGCGGAGACCACGGAGAAAAGCTATTGGATCCTCTCCCCGTTGGAGCACTTCGATCAACGCACTCCCCACGATCACTCCGTCCGCATGCGGAGCCACCGCGCTCACCTGAGCCGCTTCGCGGATGCCGAAACCCGCTAGCACCGGCACTGCCGACACCGCCCGCACGCGATCCAGGTAATCCAACATCACTTGCTTCTGCCCCACATCACCACCGGTGGTTCCGGTTACCGTTACCGCATATACGAACCCCTGCGAGATCCCGCACAGTGTCGCGAGGCGATCAGGCGGTGTCACAGGCGTGACTAACTGTATCAGCGCCACGCCCGCGTCGTCGAGTGCGGCCTTGATCGGCTCGCACTCCTCGAGCGGCAAATCCGGAACGATCAATCCGGCCACACCCACCTCGGCAGACCGCTCGGCAAACCGCTGCAGCCCCATCGCGATCACCGGATTGAGATAACTCATCAGCACGATAGGACTCTTGCACTCGGCGTGTTGTACGGTATCGAGTATCCATTTGAGCGTGACGCCCGACTCGAGCGCGCGGCGGCTGGATTCCTGGATCGTGACGCCGTCCGCCATGGGGTCGGTGAATGGAACGCCGATCTCGACCACGTCGGCCTCGGCGCCCACCGTTGCCAGCAGCGCCTCGAAACCATGCATCTCGGGAAATCCGCCGGTGAGAAAGGCGGCGAGTGCGGGACGGCCACCCGTATCGCGGATCGCTTGCTTCAGATCCTCGCCGCCGTTCATGAAGCCTTCCCGAGGTGCGACATCAGCGTGGCGACGTCCTTGTCACCGCGGCCCGAGAGTCCGATGAGAATGCACGATCTCGGATGCTCGGCCGCCCAGCGTTTGGCGCCCGCCAATGCGTGCGCCGACTCGAGCGCCGGGAGTATTCCCTCGACCGCGCACAACTCGTCCAGCGCAGCGATCGCGTCGTCGTCCGAAACGGTTTGGTAATCGACCCGCCCCACCGCGTTGAGAAACGCGTGCTCCGGGCCCACGCCCGGGTAATCGAGCCCGGCTGACACCGAATGCGTTTCCTGAATCTGGCCGTGCTCGTCCTGAAGTAGTTCCGAATACGAACCGTGGAGCACGCCGGGCGATCCGTAGAACAACGTCGCGGCGTTCTGGCCGATGCCCTCGCCCACGCCGCCGGCTTCGATCCCCAGCATCGCGATCTCGGAGTCACCCAA
>JAPULP010000030.1 GCA_027294815.1 Gemmatimonadota bacterium
GGGAACGGGAAGATCCCCAGCTGGGCGACGGTGCCGAGCACTGCCATGTAGTTGTCGGCAAACCATCCCGAGTTCACCCTGACCGAATCGACCCCCGGCATCCAGTCAAAAACTCGGTCGGTCAGGTAGCTCTGCCGCGTAGAGACGGACGGGTGCTGCGGCTGGGCCAGCCACTGCGTAATGGCGACCACCACTTCCAAACGGGCATCTGTTGCGGCCACGGCAAAGTTCATCGCTCCATGTAGTTGGTTCGGAGCCCACGGTGCCACGTAATAGGCCCTTTGCACGTCAGCCATGGCAGACCTGAGGTCCTCGGGCTCGATGAGGTCGCCCACAAAGACCGTTGCTCCCGCGGTTCGAAGGGCGTCCGCCCTCCGATCCTGCCTCCGCACCAGGGCGTTCACGGGGTAGCCCTTTTGGAGAAGCTGGCGTGCAACCGCACCCCCGGTCTTACCGGCGGCTCCAATCACTAAAATTCTCGCTTTGCTCGTCATGGTGTCATTTCCTCGATATGAGATCTGGTGATATTCCCATTTTCAGATGTGACGCGCACCCGGACCGGATTCCTGGCCGGCGTACGCGTGGCTTGCCACCCCGAAAGCGTCAAGGTTCTTGCGGATGAAATCCGGCAGCGACAGTGGGGGCTGTCCGCCAATACGCTCCACCACATCCGTCTCGCCGCTGAAGATCCCGTTCTGGTGGTCCACGGCGACGGCTTTTAGGTGGGTCACGGCGAACTCGTTCAGCCCTTCCACCCCCGAGATGGCGTCGCCCCATACGTCCAGCGGGAGATCGACGTATTCCACTGCCGTGCCCAACTCCTCACTGAGCACCGAGGCCATCTCGGCGACCGTCATGTTCTTGGGTCCGGTCAGGACGTAACGCTCGCCGACGTGCGGCTCGGGGTCCGTGAGCAGTCCGACCACTACCCGGGCGATGTCGTCCGCCGCCACGGGGGCGTGGCGCTCGTCACCGTAGGGCAGGTAAAGCTTTCCCTCCGTGGCGATCGTCTTCGCGCCGAGGATGTAGAGCATCTCCGCGAAGAAGGTCGGCCGAATGTGGATCGCACCCACGTCGGCCCAATCTAGGATTCCCTCAGAGAGCCAGTGTTGACGCGCGAGAGGACTGTCCGAGTCTTGGCGAGCGGAGATCTGGGACATGTTCACGAATCCCCGGACACCGGCATCCCGCGCGGCGGTGGCGGCGATGGTCGTCGCCTCGATGAGCCGGGCGCCCTGCGGGGGATAAACGAAATAGACACGCCCAGCGCCTTCCATGGCGGCCCGCATGGAGTGCAGGTCGTGGAAGTCTGCCACGACCACTTCGGCGCCCAGCGACTCCAGTTCGTCGGCACGCTCGTCGCGCCTCCTCACGGTCGCCCTCACGGGATACCCACGGTCCAGCAGCTGACGAACCACAGCGCTTCCAGTCTTGCCCGTTGATCCAGTTACGAGAATCAGAGACTTCGACATGATGTCCTCCTTTTGAAATGATGTATATACATCAGTTAGGTGAAAAAAATTACACCACGCTCCGTTCCTCAATCGCGTCGGCCAAACGGTAAATCGCTTCAGTCCCACCGGCCCCGAGGATCTCGCGTGTGCGGCTCTGGGCCTCTCTCCATAGAGGCACCGCTTCCAAAACGATGCTCCGGCCCGACTCCGTGATTCGGAGCTCCTGAGAACGGGCAGATTCGCCGGGGCAGACCGTCAGCCAGCCGTTGCGTTTCATGCGTTCCAGGTTCCGGCTCATCGTCGACCTCTCGATGTGGAGATACCGGGCCACCTCGCCAGGGGAGATGGGACCGCGGCGGACCACCACAGCGAGAATGTTCAATTGTCCGGCCGTGACGCCCACTTTCCGAAGCGCGTCGTCGTAGATCCCCGTAATCGTGCGGCCGATCAGGCGGCTCCGCTTTACGAGACACTGTTCTCCCATGTCGGCAACGGCCTCTTCAGCTCTGTTCGTTGGTTTGGTCATTTTGGTCAGCCGGCTCTTGGCCTGCGGGTTCGGCATTTTCTCGGTGCTCTAATATGTATATACAACATAATCGGGTGACTGTCAAGTTTGTTCCCTGCTCTCCTCTGTTCGGTCTCCAACGAGCAGGCAGTAAAGGCGCGCGGCCCCTGAACTCACCACTAATTCAATCGGGCGAGTGCTTCGCATCGATCTCCCACTCCCCAATGGTGGTGGTATCCCTCACTGAGGGCTCGAAGAGCCGCCCCCTGATCTCCTTATAGGCCTCATCGTCGAAAATGCGGTCTTGCGCCTGCCGATTCGGAAAGTAGATGATGAAGACGCGGTTGATCTCGTGTCCGGCTGAGTTTCTCAGGGTTTAGGCGATCGTGAAGTCATAACGAAACCCACCGCCGAATCGCTCGAGCAACGGAAACATTGCGTCTCGGTAGGCTTGGTATCCATCGTTGTCCGCAACATTCAACCCCCTCAGTATCTCTATCATGAACTCATCTCTAGGTTTGTTCGAGTGGATGTCGCCGCCCAGTGTTAAGTGGCTTCTGCCAACTACTCTGACAAACAAGGTGGCGGTTTCTACGCGAGTCCCGCGAGGTGCACGGCCTGAAACGAGGACCGATGATGGAAATGATGCGCGCGTTCGTGATCCAAGAGCCCGGCGGCCCCGAAAAGCTCGAGCTCCGAGAAATGCCCCGACCCAAGCCTCGCGACGGTTGGGTCTTGATTCACAACCGGGCATTCGGTCTCAACCGATCAGAGTGGTTCACACGACGGGGGCAGTCGCCCACAGTGCAGTTTCCCCGTGTGCTCGGCATCGAATGCGTCGGTGAAGTGGTCGCCGAGCAAGGAGGCAACCTGTCCGCTGGTCTCCGTGTCGCGGCCATGATGGGCGGGATGGGGCG
>JAPULP010000300.1 GCA_027294815.1 Gemmatimonadota bacterium
CATGACTTCTTGCGCCTCGTCGACTGTGGTCGTTACCGGGATCGCCACCATGGCCGTGCGGGGCGTCATGACCTGCGTGACCTTCACGCGATCGAGATTCATGACGTTGGTAACCACTTGCCATTCATCGTGGTCGATCTCGCCCTCGCGGTGTCCCATATCCGCGAGAACTTCCAACTCCGCACGACTCACTTTGGGCCCCGATTTCCCACGTGGTGTGATCAACCGATTGAAGTAGGCCAGCGGGATGAGGATCGGCCTCATCACCCTCGTCAACCAGTTCAGGACGTATGCGGTGGGCTTGGCGAGTCTCTGCCAGTAGTGCGCACCGAGCGTCTTCGGGAGGATCTCCGAAAACATCAGGATGGCGAGCGTCAAAAACGCAGAGAACAGGGCAACCCACTTGTTGCCGAACACCTGAAGCGCGAAGGCTCCGCCCATCGCAGCGCCGACCGTGTGCCCGATGGTGTTGAGGGTCAGAATCGCAGCGATGGGTTCGTCGATGTTGTCGCGCATGCGCGCGAGCATGTCACCCGCACGTTCACCGCGCTCCTGAAGCACCGCAACGAAAGAGTGGGAGATTGACAACAGCACTGCTTCCAGAATGGAGCAGAAAAACGAGATGGTCAACGCCAGGCCGACGACCACGATCAAGCCTATCATCGACGAGGTCCGCTAGATGGAGGCTCTATGGCCCCGTCGTCCACCGGCATCGTCAAGAGCGCTGCGTAAAGATCGATACCATACCATAGGTTCGCGATTCGCAGATTCTCGTCGGCGGCGTGCTGGTTGTCGTCGTGATTGGCGATGGGCAGGATCAACGCCGGCTTTGCCATGACGTCGGTGAACAAATACAGGGGCAGCGACCCACCCAGCGTCGGGATCACCACGAGATCGTCTCCTGCCACTCGTCGCATCGCGCGCACCACCTGCCGGACGATCGGCAGGTTCATTGGTGTCCGCGCCGCCGCGTACCCGCCCGACCGGGTGACCTTGGCGATCCTCGGGTATCGCAATCGGATTTCCCGATTCGGATCTTCTCGCACGATGTGGTAACCTTGCCGTCGGATATGAGCTTCGACGAGGTCCTTCATGTGCTCCGGATCGTTCGCTTTCACCAATCGAATGCCCAAGGCCGCTGTCGCCGTCGCGGGAATAATGTTGCGAGCCAACGCCCCGACGTTGGCGCTTGCGAGTCCCCGGACCGTGAGCGACGGAAGCAACAATCGCTCGGCCAGCGAGGCACCCGACCCCTCGGTACGAAACAGTCCGAGTTCTCGCTTCAACTCGTCGTCGTAGTCCGGCAACGCGGCGAGCGCGGCCCGCTCCAACTCTCCCAGCGGCTCCACCGTATCGTAGAATCCCTCGACCAACACGTTGCCGTCGCGATCTTTCATGCTCGCCAGCAACTCGGCCAGCATCTGCCCGGGCACCGGCGCCCAATTTCCGTAATGCCCACTGTGAAGCGGCCGTATCGAGCCGTAGATGGTCACCTGCATGCCCGTCACACCGCGCACACCAAACGTGAGCAGCGGCCGTCGACTCTGGTGCACCGGACCGTCGAAGAACAACCACACGTCGATACCATCCAACCGATCTCGATTGGTCTCCAAATACTGCCGCAACCGCGGAGAGCCGGCTTCCTCTTCCCCGTCGAAGAAAAACCTGATGTTGGAGGTTGGTGATATTCCCGCTTCGCGAAAAGCGCGCAGCACCGGGAGCAACGCACCGATCGGGGCCTTATCGTCGCCCGCGGAACGCGCGTAAATGCGCCACTCGGGATCGATCGACTCGCCATCGCCGGGGAAGTCTCGTCGCGTCCCGCCGTCTTCGATCGCTCGTGTGTAGAGGGTCGGGGCCCACGGTGCATTGGTCCACCGACTACTATCGACGGGTTGCCCATCGTAATGCACGTAGATACCAAGGGTACGTGTCGCGCCCGGCACGTCGAGCTCACCGTAAACAATCGGGGGTGCGCCCGGAAGGCGGAGAAGCTCCGACTGAACCCCCAACTCCCGCAACGCGTCGCGAATGTAGACGGCATTCCTATTGATGCCGACTGAGTCACGGGCCACGTTCGGAATCGAGAGCAGCTCGGCAAACCCTTTCAGAATGGCGGGACCGTGCGCGACGCGATACGCGCGTACCGCTTCCACCGGAGAGGTCTGAGCCGCCAAGCCAAGCGGCGCAAACCACAATACCATGCCGAAGAAACTGAATCGATTTCCAACGATGCGCATCCCTATCTCCTAGCAGAACGGTCCCCTTTTTCCCGCTACTCACTGCCCGCTACCCACTGGATATTAGCCCCCGTACCGCCTTGCCGCAGGAGCTTACCGCCCGACGGCCAGCCTCGCCCCCATTGCGCTGGCAGCACAGGGAATAGTCATTATAGGATAAGAGGTGACCACCCCGGGAGGGCGGCATGACGTCCGCAAAGCCGACCCACCACTCGCGAAAGGAGCGGTCCAATGAACGCACTCGCCCTGGCCCTGCAGGTGGTAGCCACCGGGGGCATGTCGGCCGACACCGCATTGGCAGGCATACACAATTACGTTGCGATCTCTGACGGGCTGGCCACGTCGGGGCAGATGACCTACGACCAGATTGAGGACGTCGCGAACGCGGGGTTCGACGTCGTCATCAACCTGGCCCCGGCGCGCCAAGACCGGAACGGGCGCGAGGGTTTCCTGATAGCGGAATACGGGATCACGTACGTGAACATCCCGGTGGATTGGGAAGAACCGCTGTTGCGAGATCTCGAAACGTTCTTCGCGGTGATGGATGCCAGTCGCGATCGAAAGGTCCTCGTCCACTGCTTCGCGAATATGAGGGCCTCGGCATTCACCTACCTGTATCGGACCCTAGTGTTGGACGAAGACGAAACCGCGGCACGTCGAGATATGGAGGTCGTCTGGGACCCGGCGTCCCAGGTGCAATGGGGCCGTTTCCTAGAGTCGGCTAGATCGCGGTACCCGACGCGTCGTTCGCCCTAACCGCCGCCGTTGCTACCGCGCCACCCGCGCGGCCCTTGGTCACGCCGTTCGCACCGCGCTGGGACGGGCGCGTGGCTCCGCTTGCGCTTGAAGCAGTTTGGTGGCGTCGTCGGCCTCGACCGGCTTCGAGTACAAATTCCCCTGGCCGTATTGGCAATTGAGTGACCTGAGCCACTCCGCTTGTTCCCGGGTGTCCACGCCCTCGGCCACGACCTCCACGCCGAGGTCGGACGCCAGCCGCATGATCGTGCGCACGATGGGAACCGTATTTTTGTTGGAGGTCGGGTCGCAGATGAACGATCTATCGATTTTGAGGGCGTCGAACGGGATGCGGTGAAGGTAGCTCAGGGAAGAGTATCCGGTGCCGAAATCGTCGATGTGGATCTTGGCGCCGAGATCGCGGAGCTGCCTGAGAACGTCGATGCAGGACTCGATATCGTGCATGAGCATGCTCTCCGTGATCTCCATGATGATCGACCCCGGAACCGTGCCGATCATGGCATCGGCGGTTTGCAGTACGAGTTGGGGATCCTGGAACTGCCGGGCCGACAGGTTGACGCTGACAGACAAGTCCGTTTCCTCGGGAAACCGCTCCCGCCAAATACGTATCTGACGACACGCCTCACGCAGCACCCAATCTCCCAACGGCACGATCAACCCAGTCTCTTCAGCGACAGAGATGAACTGCCCGGGCAACGTCGTGCCGCGGAACGGGTGCTCCCATCGTACGAGCGCTTCGAAACCGCTTATGCGGCCGCTGCTCAGCGACACGAGCGGCCAGTAGACCAACCGAAACTCGTTTTCCCGTAATCCCGCACGGAGATCCGCTTCGATCTGGAGTCGGACGATGACCCGGTGATGCATGCCCGGATCGAAGAACTCGTAATTGGTCCCCCCGCTCGCCTTGGCCCGCCGCATGGCGGTCTCGCCATCCCGCAGCAGGTCCTCGGCGCACTCGGACGGGGTTTCACTCGACGCGATCCCAAAGCTCGCTGTGGTAAACACGTCCCGCCCCCCAAGGCAAAACGGCTCCCGGAGCTGCACCTCGATTCGTTCGACCACGCGAATGGCGTCCTGTGCTCCCTGCCCCAGCGACAGCAGGATGCCAAACTCGTCACCACCGAGGCGCGCCACCGTGTCTTCCGGACGCACACATCGCAGCAAGCGATGAGAGAGGGCAACCAACAACTCGTCGCCGCCGGTGCGTCCGTGACTGGCGTTCACACGTTGAAAATGGTCGAGAGAGAAGAGCATGACCGTAAATGTGTTTTCCTGCCGGCGCGCCCGTACCAAGGTTCGGGCGACGAGATCCGTGAAGTGAGCCCGATTGGACAAACCGGTTAGCGGATCGTGGATCGTCGTGAGGCCCGCGTTGGCCCGTGAAATCGTCTGATCGAGAAGGGCCAGGACGAGAACCGCGAGCACGCTGACGCCCAATGCCGGGATGTCGTCGAACGGCCTCGACGGGGTGACGTTCAAGGTGGCGGTCGCGTCGAAGAGCACCGCAATGCGACTCAGCGCCACGGCGCTGAGGAGCGCGATGAGCGCGCGCAGCCGCGGGTCACTGAGCCGGACGAGGAGCACGATGCTCCAGGCCACAGTCACCAGCAGGATGAATAACGACGCATACGTGACGACGGTCACAACAACGGTCCCGGCTTGGGGTTTTGGTTTTGCCAGTCGGCCAGGCGCTCCCTGCGGACGCGCACCAAGTGACGTGAAGCAATGGAAATCTACGGGCCCCTCGCCAAGCTGTCTGGAATGAGCGTCACAAC
>JAPULP010000301.1 GCA_027294815.1 Gemmatimonadota bacterium
CGGTTCTACCGCAAGTACCCGACACCTTCAGCGACCGTACCCAAGGTGTCATGGATCGTGACCGTTGCCGATACCGAAGAGGCTGGTCGGTTGTGGCGCGAGGCGGCTCACGCGAGCTACACAGACGCCGAGGTCATCCTCGTTGGTGAGCAAGAGGTGACCGCGCGGTGGGCACCAGCATCTGCGCGTGTCGCCACCTTCGCCGACGCCGCCAAACGAGCGCGTGGAGAGGTGCTTGTCATCGTTGACGGGCGCGTCGAGTTCAGTCGTCGGCTGCTTGCTCGCGCCATGAAGCGATTCGACGATCCGCGCCTATCAGCGGTGCGGGTCGGCTACCGGACGTCCGATCGTCGACTGCTGCGATTGGACGACTTGCTCGAAGCCGACATGCGGACGGGCCGGGAGGGCGCACCGCTGTTCGGGCTCATCAAGAGGAGAGAGTTGATGAAGGACAGGGAGCTGTTGGATGACCCGGGTACAGCCTGGGCTCACGCTCTCGAGCGTTCTCGCATTGCGTTGTTGGTGACGGATCTGGTCACCGTGCCTGCGGACGTCGTATCCACCGCGTCGCGGACGCCCGGCTTGAAGGATCTCCGAGCGACCGGAGTGGAGGAAGCGGCGCGCGGTGTCCGGCGAGCCGTCCGCCGCCAAACTTCCGGGAGTCCCCCAGAATCCGTTCCCGAGGATGACCGAGTCTCCATCGATTACGTCGGCTTCACCGAACACGACAACCTCGGTGACGATGCTGTGATCGCCGCGGTTCGAAAGCTGATGCCCTGGGCACGCATCGAGCGTGATGCAGCCGATCCAGCAATGCTGATGCTTGGCGGTGGCACGCTGATCAACGGCCGCCGGTACTACCTGACTCGGATACAACGGAACGACCGCCCATATATTGAACGCGCCGTATTCGGCACGGGGGTTCGGAGCCCTGGGTTCTGGGGAGTGACAGAACCCATGGAGGACTGGTGGTCGTTCTTCGAGACGTCGCTGCTGGTATCCGTCCGGGGACACGACTCTGTTCGATACCTGAGAGAGCTTGGATACAGCGGGCAGGTCGAGGTCATCGGCGATCCAGCGCTCCAGCTGGGTGCGCCTGGCGACGTGGAGCAAGTGCCTGGACGAGTTGTGATCTCTCCGGTGCACACTGCCGGCAGACTGCACGGCGCTGACGATCGCGAGGTGTTCGTCGCGTTCGCGAAGTTGATTGCTCGCCTCCGCGCCGAGGGGCGCGACGTCGTGATGATGACGGCCTTTCCCAATGACGACCGCTGGGCGCTCGAAATCATGCGGAATTCCGGCCATCCCGATCTGCCATATTTGGCCGGGTACGACGATCTGGACGCCACGCTGAGACTGCTGGCTTCGGCAGACCTCGTGGTCGGAGAGCGGCTCCACGCCGTCGTGCTCGCCGCGGCGGTAGCCACGCCGTTCGTAGCCGTCGAGTATCGCCCGAAAGTGCGTGATTTTGCCGGGTCGCTTGGGAGAGAGGACGCGATCGTCCGCACCGACGAGATGGGCCGACTCGACGACGTGGTCGATCTTGTCATCGCCCGATCCGCCGAGCACATAGCCGAGACCGTTGCCGCAGTGGCCGAACTGCGGAAGCGCCAGGCCGACGCCGCCGAGTTGATCCGGGTTGCGCTAGAGAACTGACCGCGACACCCGGGGAGTGTGTAGCTAAGTGACGTACGCTTCGATAGCTGCCACCGCTGGTCAGGGTTTTCGAAGGACGGAGATGCAATCCCAGTCGTTGCGGTACGGCTGGCTCTCTACGATCAACCCTGCTTCCTCTGCGAAATCGGACATCAATTCACGGGTCATCGCAGTCCTATGCCCGGCCTCTCGTTGACCTCTCCCGCTGTGGTCGAGCCACGCAAAGCCACCACTGATGAGAAGAGTTGGGAGGTCGGATACGTAGGACTGCACGATGTCGGGATGCATGTGCACCATGCTGTCGTAGCAGACGAGCACGTCAAAGTCGCTGTCCTGGACGACACCCAGCGACGCTCCATCGTTGGTTACATATGTGATCGGGGTCGGGTAGTACCGAAAACGCTCGCGGCAGACGTCAATAGCGGCTTCGTTGAGGTCCACCAACACAAGCTCACGTGCATATCTGATGATTTCAGCGGTGAAACGCCCTCCCCCGGGCGCGATCTCCAGGATCTTGAGGTCATGGCGCCCTCGGGTAAGCGGACGAAACATATCGTCGGCGAGCTTTGCGAGGTCACCAACACTCTGCTGGTGACCTTTCCCCCAGCGGTATCCATACTGGTCGTATTCTCTCCAGCCGCTCATCTGGCCCCATCGCTGCTGGTTCCACTTGATGTTTCTCTTCGCGTCGCCGTCGTTGACCGTCGGTTTGCGAAACACCTCCGACGGCGTCGACTCCGGAGCTCCGCGGACCGAGGGATCGGCACCTGAGCTGTACTGATTCGATGGAGTTCCGGGTCGGCCATGCAAAGAGGAAAATCCAAGTCGTCTCCGCAAGGACGCAATGGCTCGCGGCAGGTGCATCAGGTAACGATAGAGTTGGGCACGGTGTGAACCGGAGTCGAACCAATATGGTCGTCGAGGAGTTCTCGAGCCTGACCGAGATCCTTGGCCCCACCGCGTAGCGGGGGAGACGAGGATTCACTGCGTCGGCGCTGCAGAACGGGTTTTGGTGGGAGTGTCTGTTCGGGTGCGCTCCGCCTAGACCTGATTCCTGGACTGTGGACTGGTGCCGGTAGGAAGGTGTTGAAGAACGACGTGTGCTGCGGGCCGCCGACCAACTGATCTGAGCGCTCACAGTGGAAACCACACCGTGCAGCTACCCGCCGGAGGATTCCCTAGCACCCTCCTAGCTGCTGTCGACACCTCACGTTGCCCCCTCACCGCCGGCGGCGGCACTCCCCCAAAGAGGGGGGAGCAAAGAACCGCGCCCACGGTTTGACACGCTCCCCCCTACGGGCGAGAAAAGGAACTCGATCAGGGATTTTCTCCCTGCCCGCGCGATGACTCCTGTCGGCAGGGAGAGATGCAGCGTCCGTTTCCTCCCCTCTTGGGGGAGGAGGGGAGCACCGAACCGCGACCACGCCGCAACACGCAGCTACGGAGTGACGACCACGGTTCCTGGCATCAGGGTCGGGTGCAGGCTGCAGAAGTGCTCATACGTGCCTGGCGTATTGAAGATTCGCGACCACGAGGCGCCGGCGGCTACTTCGGGCAACCCCCATGCACCGTCTCCGACGGGATCCGCACCCGATCGAATGTTGTGTTTGAGACACCCATCGTTGACCCAGCGGACCTGATCACCGGCCGAGATAGTGACGGTCGCAGGAGTGTTCTCGTAGTCGATTACGTTGACGGTGTGCGTAGCCCGCACCGCGGTCGTTGCCTGCCGCGGTCCGGTAGGCGGACTGTGCCGAGCCGATCCGGATTGTCCAGCGTTCGACCTACGATGTCTCTCATGGCCAGGAATCGACGATCCGTCCGTCGCGCCGTGTTGGTGTTGCTGGTTGGGTCTCTCATCATTCCGCTTGCTGTGAGCGCGGGTGCGTTGCCACCCGGTGGAACGTTTCTCGACGACGACTTCAACATTCATGAGGGAAACATCGAGGCGATCGCCGCCGCCGACATCACCCGGGGGTGCAACCCGCCGGTGTACGACCGCTTCTGCCCGAAAGTCGATGTGAGGCGGGGGGAGATGGCGGCCTTCCTCAACCGTGCCCTGGATCTGCCGGCCGCGACCAAGGACCACTTCACCGACGACAACACGTCGATCTTCGAGGACGACATCAACCGTCTCGCCGAGGCCGGCATCACGCTGGGTTGCAACCCGCAGACCAACGACCGGTTCTGCCCCAATGCCACCGTGAACAGGGGGTCGATGGCTGCCTTCCTTGTCCGCGCCTACGGCTACAGCGCCGGATCGGGAAGCAACCTCTTCGTCGACGACAACACCTCGATCTTCGAGAACGACATCGATCGGCTCGGTACAGCCAAGGTGACACTTGGCTGCAACCCGCCAACCAACGACCGGTTCTGTCCCACTGATCCGGTGCGGCGCGACCAGATGGCATCGTTTCTGGCTCGTGCCGAGCAGTTGGACCCGATGGTCCCGCCGCCGCGTGCGGACCTGACGCTCGAGGTTTTCGCCTCGGGGCTAAGCCAACCCGTTGGGCTCGTCGCACCCGACGATCCCAACGACGATCGGGTATTCGTGCTCGAGAAGGGCGGCACGATTCGGATCATCGAAGGCGATGGCACCGTGCTGCCGACCCCCTTCCTCACCATCTCTGGGGTATTGAACGGCAGCGAGACCGGTCTACTCGGCATGGCGTTCCACCCCGACTATCCAAGCGATGGCCGGTTCTTTGTTCACTACAGCACTACCGGCACCCATCGCAGCAGGATCTCGTCGTTCAGTGTCTCCGCCGACCCGAACGTGGCATCGGCGTCAGAGACCGTGCTGCTGACCTTGACCCAGCCTGCCGGCAACCACAACGGCGGCCATCTCGAGTTCGGCCCCGATGGCTACCTCTACATCGGGTTTGGGGACGGCGGGGGCAGCGACGACCCCGACGCCGATGCGCGAGATCCGACCACGCTGTTCGGGTCGATGCTCCGGATCGACGTCGACTCGGGGAATCCGTACTCGATCCCGGCCGACAACCCGTACGTCGGAGTCTCCGGTCTCGACGAGGTGTGGTCGATCGG
>JAPULP010000302.1 GCA_027294815.1 Gemmatimonadota bacterium
GGCAGGAAAAGCTCTCGGTTGTCGGGGTCGATGATATTGAAGTGATGGACGATGTTCGACGGCAGCTGGTTGCCGTTGGCATCGAATACCTCGTAGTCGAATCCGTACAAGTACCCGTCCCGTGGTACGGTAACGGTTCCAATCGGTGGGTAGATGCCGGAATGCCCGTTGTCCATTCCCTCCATCTCCATATGTACCGGTAGATCCACCGGTCCCACCCGGATAACGAACTCTTTCCCCGTGTCCTCCAACCTCGTCGTAGCTTCCTGAGCCCACGCGGGTTGGGTCATCGCCATGACGGCGGCGAGTATGACCAGCTGACGCATGCTTCGCATGAAAATGTCCTTAGATTCTCGGCCCGAGGCGGAATACACGGTCCGAAGATAATAAGGAAAAGGAGCTATAAGGGAAACCGCATGCCCGCACGGGCTACCGTAAACCCGCGCCGGCTCACTTCCCGGGCCTCGGCGCTGCCCTCGTCGTGGACAGGGTTGGTGTTGTTGAGGTGGGTGAACACCACCTCGTTGCCGTCTCGTGCAGCGGATTGCAGGAGATTCATCGAGTGCGGTATCAACGGGTGCGGAATATCCTCGATATCTCGACCGGGGACCTCGCTCGGAGAATAGAACGACCCGTCAATGAGTGCGATATCGACTTCCCTCACTAGGTCTTCGATCCCGACGTGCCAGTCTTCCCAGCGATCGATATCCGGTACGTACAACAGAGAACGGTTTGCACCGCGGAAGACGAACCCAACGGTGTCCGAGAACTCGTGGCGGTGCGGAACCGGAATCAGCCGTACTGACAGTGTGTCGTCCACACGATGCCATTCGTCCAACTGAACCGACGGAAAGACCAAGCGACCCTCATCCACCATCAGACTCCACGGGCCGTTGTTCGAGAGGTAATCAGCCATTCCCGGTGAGCAATAAACCGGAGTCCGGGAGATACCGAGGCCCTCGCGTCCCAGCACAGCCAAGCCGAGGTAGTGGCCGATGTGCGCGTGGGTGAGAAAGATCCCGTCGAAGGGCCGGCGGGCCTGTGCACGTTGCCGGAATGCGTCTCCCGGAATGAGATCGATCTGTCGCGTGAGGTCCGGCGTTGCATCCACGAGATAGAACCGCTCGGCGCTCGGCTCGACCAATGCGAGTGACGCCACGTAACGTGGATTCTCCCGCGCGGCGTCGCACCGTGGGGAGTAACACCCCGCCTGTGGTAATCCGCCGTCCTGGGCCGTCCCCAGGACGAGTGCGAACATGTCCGCCTGCCGTGGCGGGGCGGACCGATGCCATCCGGCCGCGGCGAGTGCGGTGGCAATGAAGTGTCGTCGCGAAGTCATATCGGGTGTCGGGGCTCCGTCGGTTTCATTAGTAATAGTCGCCACGTTGGATCCCATCCAGTTTCGATCAGAAAGCCGCGTCGGCCTCAAACCCGTTTTCCCCTCCGCATGCCCTCAGATATCCCTCTCCAATCAAACGGAGTGCCATCATAAGATGTTGTGTGACAACTACTTAGATGCTTGCAAATCGTTATTGAAACTCGCTGCCGCCTGGGCCGTACTATATGCAAACAACATGCATGAGAAGCACATCTACGAAGCGAGACGACGAGATGACCCCACGACCTCCTGAAGACTTCCTGCCGCTCAAACCGGCCACCTTCCTGGTTTTGATCGTCCTGGCTGCCCAGGACCTCCACGGGTACGGCATCAAAAAAGAAGTCGGGAAACGCTCGGCGGGAAGGATCGACATGGAGCCCGGGATGCTCTACCGGCTGATGGCCCGTTTGGTGTCACATGGCCTCATCGCCGAGGCGGACCGGCGCCTGGTTGAGGAGCAAGGCGACGAGCGACGCCGTTATTACTGCATCACCGAGATCGGGCGCGAAGTGGTCGAGGCCGAAGCGGCTCGCATGGTACATCTAGCCGACTCGAAAGACGTGCGCGACCTGGCGCACGCCTCGCGGTCGTAGCGGAACGCGCGGCATGCGACACAACACGTTGGCGGACAGAGCCTACGCTTGGATGTTAGTCCTCTATCCGAGAGGATTTCGTCAGCAATACGGTCTCGACATGGTCGAGATGTTTCGCGACGCACGTATCGATCGTGCAAGGACCGGTCGGTCCGCGTTCAACCTGTGGGTCAAGACGATCCGCGATCTCGTTCTCAACGCTGCAATCATGCGGATGGCGCCTTTCATGAAGCGCCTCCGCGGTGTCCGGAAGAATCGACATTCACATGTCGACAATCGTCCCCCGTTCCACGCGAGGACAATGATGGAAGCAATGCTGCTGGATGTCCGGTATGCGTTACGCACGCTATGGAAAGCCAAAGGGTTTATGGCGATCGCCGTGCTGACCATCGCGATCGCGATCGCGGCGAACAGCTCGATTTTCAGTGTGATCAACGCGGTGTTGCTTCGTCCGCTTCCGTATCCCGACGCTGACCGCCTGGTGGTGTTGTGGACCCAATTCCCCGCGGGTGGCACGGTAAACTTCCCGGTTTCGCAGGCCGAGTATTGGGATTATCGGGAGGAGTCGGAAGCCTTCCAGAACATGGGCGCGTTCTCGGTTGGTACGGCGACGGTGACCGGTGACGGCAATCCTGAGCGGATCGCCGCAACCAGTGCGTCAGCAACTTTGTTCGATGTGTTGGGGTTTCGCCCGCAGTTGGGGAGGGTGTACACGCCTGGGGAGGACTTCCCCGGACAAGGTCTGGTGGCCGTGTTGAGTCACGGTTTTTGGCAGCGACGGTTTGCCGGGGATCCCGCTGTGATCGGTCGGACGGTCATTTTCGAGGGCGTGTCGTATGAGATCGTCGGTGTGATGGAAGACGGCGCCGATCCACCGGGTGCAACGACCGACGTATGGCTGCCTTTGGCGTTCGATCGGTCGCAGATCACGAACCGCTCTGGACACTGGCTCACGGTGGTCGGGAGACTCGCGGATGGCCAAACGTTTGAATCGGCCAACGCGGAGTTGGAGACGACAGTCGTGCGCTGGTCCGCCGTATACGCAGGTCTTCACACGTCCGACCCCGTCAATCATCCGTTGACCCTCGTCGAGCTGGACGACGAGTTGCTCGGCGACGTTCGTCCGACGATGCTCATGCTCGCCGGCGCGGTGGGACTGGTCCTGTTGCTTGCCTGTGCCAATGTCGCAAACCTGTTGCTCGCTCGCGGTCAGGGGAGGAGCCGAGAGATCGGCGTGCGTGCTGCGCTTGGCGCCGGACGTGGGCGGATCAGCCGCCAATTGCTCACCGAAAGTCTCGTCATCGCGCTGCTGGGTGGCGGATTGGGTCTCGCAGTGGGTAGTTGGGGGACTGCGATATTGTTACGAATGGACCCAACCAGCATCCCACGGATTCTCGAAGTGGGATTGGATGCTCCGGTAGTCGCGTTCACCGTGATGCTCACACTCGTGACAGGAGTGGTTTTTGGGTGGTTGCC
>JAPULP010000303.1 GCA_027294815.1 Gemmatimonadota bacterium
CTCGGCTCTGGCTGAAAAAACCGCCGCCCGGCAGGTCTCCGAGGCTCTCGATCACGCCGTCGACCCAGCGGACCGCCTCTTGCTCCACGGACATCCGGTTCAGGCCCACCACGACACGCCCGTCCGCCGAGACCGCGGCCGCAAAGCTCTCGCTGCGCTCTAGCGGGAGCGTTCCGAGCCCCAGCATCACACCGTTTTCCCAGCGAAACGCCTCGGAGTTACTGGAACCGGTTGGAGCGCTCGATCCGACGATGACGGAACCGTCGGGCGTGACGTCCGACGCGAAACTCACGGCGCTACCGAACGGGTTGGAGAGGAAGCCGAGGGACGTCATGATGCCATCCTCCCAGCGGAAGGCCTCCGAGAAGCTCTCCTGGCCGTCGGCCAGACCGACAATAACCCTGCCTGCTGCAGAGGCGGCGTTGGCTTGGCTCCTGCGTCCTCCGGACAAGAAGCCGAGACCCTCTATGACCCCCTCCTCCCAGCGGAAGGCCTCTAGAAGTGGAACGCTCCGCGTGGAGATGCTGCCACCGACGGCAACCGCTCCATCGGGGGAGACCCCGATCGCAACGCTGGAGAATGCAGAGCCGCCCACGAGATCGCCGAGCCCAACAAAGAAGGGACCATTCGGCTTGGCTCCGAGGAACGACGGCACAAAGAGGATGAGGGAAACAAGGAGGACTTTGCGGGTGAGGGTGCGCATGTGTGCCTCCGGGGTGTTTCCGACATGGGGCGGTTTTGCCCTATTCAAGTTCATCTTAACAGAATGCGACCAACCAGTTGTTGCCAAAAAAGCAGCTTGTTTTTCCCACCTTGTTCGTAATGCCGGTGCGCACCGTCGAGGAACCGCTACACCGTCGCCCATCCGAGCGTAAACCGACCCTGACGCGCCTGGTCTATGCAGCACACGCCGCCACCTGCCCCGCCACCGGCAGCATCAGCGGCACCGGCAGGGTGCAGACTGTGTCGTAGCACCCCCCCGCTACCACTTAAGCCCTCGGAATCGAAAGGTTCCGGGGGCTTCGTGTTTTCACATCACTGAGAACCCTTTCTAATAAAAACGGTCCAACTGTCTGAGAAGATATGACTACGTACACAACGTGGACCAGTTAATGCGAGCAGGTCAGCACGCGCTGGATAGTAGGTCTGGCTGACCACTCGGGTGGATCGTTGCAGTCCATTCTCAAGGTTGCGGGTCACGGTTCTCAGGGGCTTGCTTTACCCGTTACAAGCCCCTCTACCCCGCCTGCTCACTCTCCGCAGCACCACGAGCACACCCACGCCTGCCGCGAGCAGCAGCGCCGCGCGCGGCTCTGGAACGAACTTCAGCTTGAGGATGGCAATGTGGCCTGTGGAAAATTCGCTACCGAGCCAGTGGGTCAGAGCCGGCGTCACCAGCTGGATGGTCCCGATCCCCGAGGCGTTGCGATTGTCGTATCCCGCGCGACGGATGATCGTGTAGGGGTAGTAGTCCGAGTTGGGGTAGACATAGTTGACGTAGACCGTGACCGACCCGGTCGTCCATGGTGTGCCCGTGCCGATCTTGGTGAGCGTGATGATGTTCCCGTATTCGCCGCTCTTGAAAGTGCCCGTGTTCGTATACGGGTTCTGGGCGTCGTGCTTGCTGCGCCCGAGTGCTGGGATCATGTTCCAACTCGAGGTGCCGACCCATGTGTTTGAACCGAACGACCACTCCCCCCAGCCGGCTATCGCACCGAGCTTTCCGAGAAGCCTCATCGTGCCGCCGAAGCCGTTCTCGCCTTCGTGAACCACCCAACCCGCGGAAATGTCCCTCGGCCACTGCCCTACGCGGCGGTGCGTTCCCCTGCCCGCAGCCGGGCCGCCACCTGCAAAGAAGGTGCCCGCGGCGTTTGCGAAGGTCGCATAGGTGTGGCTGTAGGTCGTCGCCGGGACGTATCCCACGGGCAGATATCCTGTGACGCCGTTCACGCCGAATGCCGACTGCGGCATGAGGATGGGCCTCGTCGCGCCCCAACCGATGCCGAGGACGCCCATCCCCGTCGCGGGGTGGCCCTTCTGGAGAATGCTCGCTGAACACCAATGCGTCGCCGGTGCGCCATACACTGTGTAGGGATAGCGGTCGCGGCAATCATAGCCCAGCGGCAACGCGGTGAACGTGCTCGTGATCTGTGTCGACGCCGTGCCCGTCGACGTTTCCGTCCCGAAGGCGTGGATGATCAACGAGGCGTCGTAGAGGCTGGGCTGCGGCGGAGCGGGGGTCGAGGCGGGATTCTTGGGATCCGAGCCCGCGCGCACCTCGCGCTCATCGTCGAACCCATCACCATCCGTATCGGGATCGACAGGATCGGTCGCGTGGAACATCAGCTCGACGTAGTCGCTGAGTCCGTCGCCGTCTGTATCGCGATTGAGTGGATCCGTGGGATAGACGTTCACCTCGTCGATGTCCGGGAGACCGTCGTCGTCGGTGTCGGGATTGAGCGGATCCGTTCCGTGGAGGTTCAGCTCATCGCCATCCAACAGCCCGTCGTCGTCGCTGTCGGAGTCGAGCGGATCCGTTCCGTGGAGATTCAGCTCATCGCCATCCAAAGCGCCGTCGTCGTCCGTGTCCGCGTCGTTTGGGTCCGTCCCGGCCGCCTGCTCGCCGAGGTTGTCGAGGCCGTCGACATCCGGATCCTGCGTCT
>JAPULP010000304.1 GCA_027294815.1 Gemmatimonadota bacterium
TCGAAGCGCACTCTCAAAAAGCGGAAGGTCCAGGCCGAACTCGTGTTGGGAGACGCGGTACAACTCCCGTTTCGCGACGGCTCGTTTGAAGGCGTCGTGGCTTCGTTTCTGCTCGATCTCTTCCGACCAGAGCAAATCCCCGATGCGCTACGAGAGATGTGTCGCGTGCTGGCACCGGGTGGCCGGATCGTCGTAGCGACCCTTCAGTTTTCGAATCCGGTATTGCGCCAAATGGGGCTCTTGGCAAACCGGTTCTTGCCCGGTGTAGCGAAGCGCATTCAGCCGTTGGACTTTCGTGAATTTTTGGAGGGTACGGGACTGCGGGTGTTGCAAGACGAGCAAATCCAGGCTGCGGCGGGAACGAGGCTACTGACGCTGGTGAAGGTGGTCGGGTGATCGAGGGATTTCAGATTCTAGATTCGAGATTTTAGATTGTTACACCCATCCCGAATCTGCAGTCTAGAATCAAAAATCTAGAATCTAGAATCACTACCGTCGCATCGCCCCGACCCAGCGTTTGACGTCACTCTTGTACCCGGGAAAAACCGAACTCAGTTCCGCATGGCCGAGGTGGCCAACCAGCACTTCGGCGAAGAGATCTCGAAAGTCGGTCGTGACGGCCAGGTCCCTTCCGTCTTCGCGTCGTTCGGGGGCAAGCGTCGGCCAGCTGCCGTGCACCTTGCCGCCGTTGGCGTTTCCGCCCAGCACCAGCATTGCGGTTGCGCGGCCGTGGTCGGTGCCTCGGGTACCGTTCTCCTGCACGGTCCGCCCGAACTCGCTCATGGTGAGCACGACCACGTCAGCCATTCTGGATCCGAGGTCCTGAGCAAAGGCGGCGAGCGTCGTAGCGAAATCGCGCAACCTGCCGGCGAGTTGCCCCTGGGCGGCGCCCTGGTTGATGTGAGTGTCCCAACCGCCGACACCTGCGAACCCTATTTCGAGTCCGACCTCTGCTTTCACGAGTTGCGCCAACTGGCGCATTTGGCGACCGAAGCCGCTGTTGGGATACTGCGCCCCGTTGTCGGGTTCGATGCTGGCCGCGTTTATCGCCTTGAGCATGCGGACGGCTTCGAAGCCTTCTTCGGCGGACGACGCGACCAGCCCTGAAGCCGAGCCCCCGTACAACTCCTCGAACGCCGACGCCACGCGATCCTGCGCTCTCCCAGCCCGAATGCCGAAGCTGCGGAGGTTGTCGATGGCGAGTGCCGGTGCGGTGCCACGGAGGACATGCGGCAGCTGTGATCCCATGGCGACGCCCCGGAAAGGAGTGTCCTCGTGATCGCGCGCGTGCGCCATGTATCGGTTGAGCCAGCCGTCTCTGGTGGATTTCACGCCGGGCGTGCCCGATTCCATGAAGTCCTGCGCATCGAAGTGACTGCGCGATGAATTAGGCGATCCTACCGCGTGGACCATGGCGAGACTCCCGTCACGGTAAAACGGCAACAGAGGCGACAGGGTCGGGTGCAGCCCGAAGTAACCGTCGAGATCCAGCGCCCCGTCCTGTTTGCCGGGCGTTGGCACCGCAATTCCGGGGCGAGCATCGTAATACGATCTGTCGCCGTGGGGCACGACCATATTGAGGCCGTCGACTGCGCCGCGCTGGAAAACGCAGATGAGCGACTTGCGGTTATTTGCCGGGCCGCCCGGGCGTTGCACGGCGTAGGCGGCACGGGTCAGGAAGATCGGATCCAGGCCAAGACTGACGAGCGCCAGGCCGCCTCCCTTGACGAAGATTCTCCGGTCAATCGATCGGTCGTTCATGGTTCCTCCTGGCGCTACTGCCGCTGGAACTCGGGGCTACCGAGCGCGTAGCCGATGAGCATGGCCCGCGCCTGACGCCGATTCGCAGTCTGCGCAGCCTGTTCTTCCATTACGCGAAGCGTGTTCGGGCTTGCGGTTCCGTTCAGAAGCGCTTCGTTCACGAGTGCGACCATGTCGTGGAGTTCGTGGTTCAAGCCTACGACCCGGTTGTGATCTACCGCCGCCCCCGGAACGCGACCTGCCGCAAAGGCGAGTGCGACGTTCAAGCGGTTGAGGAGCGCTCCGGCGTTCACCCACGCCTCCTGCGTTTCCGGGTAACCGTTTGGTGCCTGGTGCGTATAGAGCGGCTGGCCCAAACGTGCGACCAGTCCGGCTAATCCGGGCACAGTGTCGGGGGTGGCCTCGACCGCCCGCAGCGCGCTCACGACGAACTCGAGGGGAGTCTTGGTCTTTGCGCCGCGCACCTCCGGGCTCCAGAACTCCGGCGACGCGATGACGGCCCGAAGCACTTCTCTGATGTCACCGTCGTGCCGTTTCCACGCTTGCGCACCCGCTTCGACGCAACCATCCGGAGGGTCGTCGCTGACAAAACGCATGCACAGCTTGCGACTGACGTGTCGCATCGTCGAAGGATGACGCGCCAGCATTTGCAATAATGCCACGCCTTCGTCGGACCCGGCCGGCGAAAACGTGCGGCCCATAACCGTCTTCTCAGTTTCGTCGTGCGCCCACATGTTGAAGACAAACTTTGCGCTGCGTTGATTGGGCCGGCTCGTACTCCATCCGGTGAGGATTCGCGCCACGTTGATGACGTCGTCCTGGGTATATCCACCATCAACGCCCAGCGTGTGCAGCTCGAGGAGCTCGCGGGCGTAGTTCTCGTTCAAACCCCGTGGCGATCGTTCGCGCGCTTGCTCCAGGCGACGCTCCAGTTGGCGTATCCGATCGCCTTGGCCGCGTCCCCTGCGGCTGTTCGACGCCTGCCGTAGCCGACGTTCCAATTGGGCCAGCTGGGGATTAGTCGAGCCGGGTGCCACCGATTGCGCGTTGTCCAGGTAGCTGAGCATGGCCGGGCTCTTGGCAGTGGCCACCAGTAGATCTTCAAACCGTCCCAGAGCATTCGGCCGAATGACGTATTCGATGTAATGGGGCGTGAGGTATCGCAGTGGGCCCTTGCGGATAAACACATTGAAGTGATTGGTCCAGAAATCGACCATGACCTCGTACAGCTGGTGCTCTGAGACGACGGCGCGCGTGACCGCGAGTTGCTGAAACTGCCCTGTAAGCCGGCCGAGCTGATTGCGCTGCCGCGGGCGCTGTGCCGGACGGTCGGCTGCGTCCATCTTTTGGGTACTGTCGCGCATGGCCAGTTGGCGCTGCCGCCGCTCCCGTTGCTGGCGATAGAACATGGCAGCGAGGTCGTCGTCGGTGAACTCGAGGATCTCGAATCCAGGCAACTGGGTTTCGAGCTGCTCGTTCGCCATCGTTTCGGGGTGGAGCTGCTGCTCGATCCACCGGTCGACGCCGAGCGCCACGACCCGGTCGACGTCGCCAGGCCGCGGGCCGTACGTGAGGCGGTTCAGGGCGTGCAAGGCCCTTGCCCGCTCGGTGGAATCGCCTGCCGGCGGGGTCGTCGGACGAATCGCCTCGCGGTCGGACGAGGGTGCCCCCACGATGAGAACAGCCGCTGTCATCCCGATGAGAGTCCGCACGTCCTACCTCCTACCTGTGTGGCTGGTTTGACGCTCCAGCGCGACCCTTGTTAGGCCCGCGCCGCGCTCCACCCCTTACAAGATTGGGGGGCGGCGACGTGATGTCCAATGTGCCGTAGCGCCCGTGGAACCTGTGGGTGATTGACAAGCACCGGACCATGTAAACATCTTCCCAGCCCCTCTAAACAAGGAGGTGGTTCGCGTGCGCGTTTACCCAGGAGATGCAATCCGGAACGTGGCCGTCGTTGGCCACGGTGGAAGCGGCAAGACCTCTCTCGTTGACGCCCTCGCCTTTGTGTCTGGCAGCAGCAAGCGACACGGTTCCGTTCCTGACGGGACGGCCCTCACAGACTACACCCCGGACGAAATCGAACGGCAATACTCGATCAACCTCGGTCTGGCCTACGCCGTGTGGCGGGATACGAAGATCAACCTCATCGATACGCCCGGCTATCTCGACTTCATGGGTGATGCGGAGGCGGGCATATACGCAGCCGATGCGGCGCTCATCGTGCTCAGTGCCACCGCCGGCGTCGAGGTTGGAACCGAACAGGTATGGGACTTTGCCACGGAGCGTGGTATTCCGCGGATGTTTTTTGTCTCCCTCATGGACAAGGAGCATGCCAACTTCGAGAAGGTGTTCGAAGACATACGCGACCATATCACGCCCAAGGTCGTTCCCATCGAGATTCCCATCGGTGAAGGTCCTGAGTTCCACGGAATCGTCAACCTGTTCTCAAAGAAGTGCCACATGTACCGGAAGGGCACGAAGACGGGCGAGTACGACGAAGTCGATATCCCGGACGAGTATCAGGCGACCGTCGACAAATACACCGAGGTGCTTGCCGAGAACGTCGCGGAGGTCGACGATGAACTGATCGAGCGTTACCTCGAGGGTGAAGAGATCACCATGGAGGAGGCGCTCGCCGCGACGAAGAAGGGAATGGCTGAAGGCAAGATCTTTCCCCTCCTTTGCGGTTCGGCAACGCTCACGTACGGCACGCAGGCCATTCTTACGAAGTTGAAGGAACTCGTACCAGCACCGACCGAGATCGCGCCGCGCGACGCTCAAAAGTGGGGCTCAGCCGATCCGGTCGAAATAGCCGCCAAAGACGACGGTCCGTTTGTCGCGCAAATATTCAAGACCATTTCCGAACCCCATGTGGGGGATGTGACGTTGTTTCGGGTATGGTCCGGGGCCGTGGCGAACGGTGCCGAGGCGTGGAACGCGCCGCGCGATACGGTCGAGAAACTGAGCCACCTCTCTGTAGCACAGGGGAAGGAGCGTGACGAAGTGGCCAGGCTGAGCGCCGGTGACATTGGTGTGGTGGCCAAGTTGAAGAACACGCACACGAACGACACGCTTTCCACTGCTTCCTCGCCCATCGTGCTCCCGAAGATTCCCTTCCCCGAGCCGATCATCGTCATGGCGGTGAGTGTGAGCAAGCGCGGTGAGGAAGACAAACTCGGTACGGGACTCCACAAGCTGCATGAAGAGGACCCCACATTCCATCACGAATTCAATGCAGAGTTGCGGCAGACGCTTGTTCGGGGCCGCGGCGAGCGACACCTACAGGTGATCATCAATCGTCTCGAGCGAAAGTTCGGCGTCAAGGCGGAGCTGACGAAGCCAGGTATCGCGTACCGTGAGACTTTCAAGAGCAAGGGTGAGGGACAAGGCAAGCACAAAAAACAAAGTGGTGGTCGTGGACAGTACGGTGACTGCTGGATTCGCATTGCGCCGCTAGCAAGCGGTAAGGGATACGAGTTCGAAAACAAGATCGTCGGCGGCGTGATCCCCGGGAAATATGTTCCGGCGGTGAACAAGGGTGTGCAGGAGGCCGCGGAGCGGGGAGTGGTGGCGGGTTACCCCGTTGTGGACTTCAAGGTGGAGTGTTACGACGGAAGCCATCACTCGGTCGACAGTAGCGAGCAGGCCTACAGGATGGCCGGCATTCTCGCCTTCCGAAACGTCGCCGCCAGGTGCAAGCCGGTCTTGCTCGAGCCGATCACGGAGGTGGAAGTGTTGACCCCCGACGACGTCCTCGGCGACGTGATGGGGGACCTGTCGGGTCGTCGCGGCAAGATACTTGGATCCGAGCCGGACGGGCGTCTCACCAAGATCAAAGCGTACGTTCCCGAAGCGGAGTTGTACAAATACTCCACGCAACTCCATTCGTTGACCAGTGGGCGTGGCACGTTTGGTTGGAAATTCTCCAGCTACGAACCGGTTCCGCCCGATATCGCGAAGGCAGTTGCAGCGGAGAAAGAGAAGGAAAACGGGAAGTAACCGGTAGGCAGTGGGCAGTAGGCAGTAGGGGTTTATCGCTGCCCACTGTCCACTACCTACTGCCTACGCACTCCAACTAACCTTTCCAAGTCTTCCGGTGTCCTCGGCAGCATCGCCGTGAGCACCTCGCTGCCGGTCGCAGTCACCAGCACATCATCTTCGATGAACACCGATATTCCCCGATCGTGGTTGTAGTACCATGGCTCGACGGTGAAGATCATTCCGGGTTCGAGCATCGCGTCGCGAATGTTGGGATCGCCGACCGCGAGCCCGATGTGATGCCCAAAGAAAAACCCAGCCTGCATGTGACGTCTTTCGTCTTCGGGGATCAAATCCACGGCGAGCGCTTGGAGCTCGGCCAGCGTGATCCCCGGGCGCACGTTCGCGATGATGGAATCCGAGATGGCGGTGACCATCTCCAGAATGTCGCGCTGGTCGTCGGCAAAGCTTCCCGACACGGGGAACGTCCGGCCGACGTCGCTCGAGTAGTAGTCGAGTTCGCACCCAACGTCGAAAATCACCAAGTCACGGTCACGCATGGCTCGGTTCCGCCGGTCGTAGTGGGCCGAGAGAATCCGCCACGGCCACAGCGAGTTGCGTCCGGACTTGATGATGGACGAGAACGCCAGTCGTTGACTTCCACCCTTCTTGCACGCCGCCTCGAATTCGGCCTCGAGCGTGCGTTCCATGACCCCGTCGGCGATGTGTCCGGCGGCGTCCATGATTGCGTATGCCGTGAGCTGCGCGCTTCTCCGTACCAGCGCAATCTCGGCCTCCGACTTGATCATGCGAAGCCGCGCTACTTCGCCGTAGGCATTACGCAGAGCAACCGTCGGGTGTGTGCTCTGCAAGTGGTGTACGAGACCAAACGTGGAGTTCAGGGTCTGTATCGCGTGGGTCTCGATCATCGCGGAGGGATCGGGTCCGCCAAGGTTGACACGTATGGTGCGTCCATCCGCTGCAAGACCCTCGATATATCTCTCCAGTTCGTCGATGGATCGGACCTGCGTGATACCGCTACGGGCGGCAAGGTCCGGATCATCAGCCAGGGGTCGCCCTGGAAAATGATTGGGCCGTGACGGGCTTTCGAACCGTGCATCGCGGCGTGGGGCAAACAGGACCACCAATCCTTCTTCGGCGTCCAGTGCCAACATCGACTGCGGCAGTTCTAGACCGGTGAAGTACAGAAAATCATTCTCTTGTCTGAACGTGCCTCCCGATGTCGCCCCGTCTGCGCTCGGTGTGAGGTACACGCCGCCACCCGTTTGCTGGAGCTGGGCTATCATCGCGCGGCGCCTCAAGCGATACTCGGTTGGCGCGAAAGCGAGATCGGTCCACTCGAAGAATCGCTGCTCCGGCATGCGGGTACCGGCGTCCTGGGCTGAGAGACGAAGACCCGGTGCCAGAAGGGCAACGGCCAGCAACGCGATCGGGAGTCGTTGTTTCATACGGAAGGCTCGTTTGACAATCGGAAAGGCAATCATGGCATCCTGAATACCCGCTGGGAAGCCTCGAGGTTGCGTTCAGACGGATTCGTGGATCACTTAGGACCCTATGGTAGAGTGCCACGCCGTCGTTCGGCGGATGGCGACGGTTTCAGCTCCGCGTGGAGGACTCGATGAAGAGACGGATGGTCGTATTGGCGGTAAGTGCCTTCTTGGCGCTCGGCAGCGGTGTCACTGCGCAGCAGATTGGGCCCAAGAATGGATCGCTCGTCATCGTGGGTGGGGCGATGCGGGACGAGGCCATAGTGAAAAAATTCATTGAATTGGCTGGCGGCCCCAATGCACGGATCGTGATCATACCCACCGCCGGTGGCGGCGGAGACGAAGACTACGGCGAGGATTGCCGCTGCCTGCGTCAGCTCAGAGCCGCAGGCGCAAAGAAACTCACGGTGCTCCACACTTACGATCGCAGCGTTGCCGAGACCGTTGCGTTTGTCCAACCCATCCGTGAAGCCGGGGGAGTGTGGTTCGGCGGTGGAAGACAATGGCGTCTTGCCGATTCGTATCTCAACACGAAAACGCATGAGGAGCTTTGGGCGCTGCTGGATCGAGGTGGGGTCATTGGTGGATCCTCCGCGGGTGCCACGATTCAGGGGTCCTATCTGGCACGGGGCGATTCACGAACGAACACCATCATGATGGGGGACCATGAGCAAGGTCTGGCGTTCGTGAAAAATGTCGCCATCGATCAACACCTGCTGCGCCGCAACCGGCAGTTCGACCTGTTGGAAATCACGGCCGCGCGCCCGGAATTGTTGGGGATCGGCATCGACGAGAACACCGCTATCGTCGTGCAGGGTGACGAATTTGAAATCATCGGAGAGAGCTACGTCGTCATCTACGACAATCAGAAGCGGATCGATTCCGGTGGGGACTTTTATTTCCTCGGTGCCGGTGACCGGTTCAATCTCGCTACGCGGGAAGCGTTCCGCGAAGAGCAAAGCATCGGTCGGGTGGTGGAAAGAAGGTAAAGAATATCGAATATCCAATATTGAATGTTCAATATCCAATGCTCCCTTCTCAATATTGGATATTGAGTATTCGATACTCGAACTCTCCCTAATCCATAATCGAAAATGATGCTACGTATCCTCGGGCTTCTCACCCTTGCCATCCAAACACCTGACAGCACAATCATTCTCGACGGCGGGGTGCGGGGGCCGGCCTTTTCGGCTACCGGCCGACTGGCGTTCGAACTGAACGGCGATCTGTGGGTGGCGGATCTACCACGAGACATGACGTCCAAGCCGATGATTTCGGCGAGTGGCGTGCAACGCGTCACCGACGGCCCGGCGTGGGACCGTGACCCGGCGTGGACACCGGACGGCATGGCCTTGGTGTTTTCGTCGGACCGGTCGGGAACATTCGACATTTGGCGTGTTGCTGTTGGCGCGAGGGGACCGACTGGGGTTGTCGAACGGCTTACCCAGGTATCGGAGCCGGAGGGCGAGCCTGCGGTTGGTCCGGATGGAGCGATAGTTTTTGTCCGCGGCCGCAATGCCGAGGCGAACATTTGGCTGATCGCCGATGACGGCGCGCTACGGCAGATCACGACGGCGGACGGTGGGGAATTCTCTCCAGCGTTCTCCCCGTCTGGTGACAGTATCGCTTACGTCAGTCGCCAAGATCGAAACAACCGACTGCAGATTCGCGCATTGAATGCCGACGAGCCGACCACGGTGTTGCAGAGCGTCGCCGTCGAGCACCCGGCATGGTCGCCGCAGGGCGATCGAATCGCATACAGCACGAGAGGTGGACGCGCGGGCGTGTGGGTGACGCCGCTCGACGGGAGCTATTCCAACCTGGTGAGCGAAGAGTCCGGCGAGAGCGCATGGACGCCTGATGGATTGCATTTGGCAATAGCAGAGCTTCCCGCGGGCGCGTTGGGCTACAATGGCGATCCCGATCGTTTGGGAGATCGGAACGTGGGTGATTTGTTTCCGAGTGACGGAAAATTCTGGATTGCCTCCGTACCGGCAGTGCCGCAAGCGGGTTTGACGGAAATCGCGCTTGCCGTTTCAGCCGACCGCGAAGCGTACAACACGCAGGCGTTCGATCGGGTTTGGACGCGTCTTCAGTCGTTGTACTACGCGAAGCACGCGGGCGGCGAGTGGTCACGACTGCGCGATCGATATCGTCCCCGCGCATCACGTGCCGGCACCGAGGAAGAACTCGAGGATGTCATCTACCAAATGTTGCGCGAGCGACCACCATTGCGTGCCGAAGCCAGTGGACGCGCAGGGGTGTCGAGCGCGCACTCGTTGGCGACCGCGGCCGGCGTAGAAATCCTCGACGCCGGCGGCAATGTGGTCGACGCCGCCGTCGCGGTTTCGTTTGCCCTCGGCGTCGTGGAACCGGACGCAAGCGGCGTTGCGGGATATGGTGAAATGCTCGTGTATCTCGAAGATATGGACGCACCCGTCGTGATCGAATTCCTGACGCGTGTGCCCGAGCAGGCGTCACTCGGCAACTCCAGTTTGCCCGCTGGCGAGTTGCCGCGCGACGGACCCGTCGTTGCCAACGTTCCCGGAACGGTCGCTGGTATGCACAAGGCATGGGAGTTGTACGGTAGCGGAGACGTCGAGTGGGCTCGCTTGGTCGAGCCGGCGATCAGACTAGCGGAAGAAGGATTTCCGCTGGACGATGGTTTCACCACGACGCTTGCGTTGGAACGTGAACGCTTTCTGAAATACCAAAGCAGTCGCGCGTTGTTCTTTCCTGACGGCGAACCGTTGCAGGCCGGCGACACGCTGAAGAATCCGGACCTGGCCTGGACGTTGCAGCAGATCGCAGACGGCGGTGCGGACGCATTCTACAAAGGTGAGATCGCACGACGAATGGTGGAGGACCTTCGTGGCCAAGGAAACGCGATGACGCTCCACGACCTGTCACGGTACTACGCGGCCGTTCGTGAGCCCATTCAAGGCACCTATCGCGATCACACCGTGTACTCGAGCGCGCCGGCCGCAAGCGGGGGGACGTCGCTGGTGGCGAAGTTGAATCTGCTGGAGCGTTTCCGAAACCCGGATCGGTATACCGATCACACCGGCACGCTTCACGCGATGATCGAGGCTTGGAAGCTCCAACCATCGTCGCGCGGCAAAATCGCCGACCCGGGATTGTGGCCGGTGGATGTCACGTCCGTGTTGAGCAAGGACAGCGCACGTGTGCGTTGGGAGCGTTGCTTTGACCCGCAGCAGAGTACAACACCGGAAGAGTTGACTCCGTCCGGCACCGGTGCTCCAGCATGCGCTGAGGAAGTAACATCAGCCGTGCTCGAAGAGGGATCGGGCTGTTTGGTGGACTTCGACGACCGGGACTGCCGCGCAACCGGCACGACGGCGTTCGCCGTAGCCGATGCGAACGGTAACATGGTATCGGTCACGCAAACGCTCGGAACCTGGGGTGGGAATTTCTACGTTTCCCCCGGACTGGGATTCCTTTACAACGACAAGCTCAATTCGTACAGTTCCGATCCCTCGTCGTACAATGCCCGGCTCCCGTATGCCCGAAACCGCACGAGCATAGCGCCGACACTGATCTTCCGAGGTACGGAAGACGATCGCCGGCCGAGGGCGGCGGTGGGTGCCGCCGGCAACGCGTGGATCACGTCAGCAGTTTACCAGATGGTGGCGGCGATGATCGATGCCGACCTTGGACCGCAGGAAGCGCTCGAGCTTCCGCGATTCCTCGTCGGCGGGCGGCGCCAACCCGGCGCCAATGGAGCCCGCAACGTTGTCATACAAATAGAAGATGGAATCTCACCGGTGGTGCTGCGCGAGCTCGAAGCAATGGGGCACGTGTTCCAACGCATCTCTTTGCGCGGCGAATTGCGAATGGGCTACGGGGCGGTCGTGCTGATCGACGGCAACCGCGTCCGGGCGGGGGGCGATCCGAGGAGGGCGGGGGCCGGCGGAGCTATACAGTGAGAGGTGAGAAGGCCCGACTCCACCCCCTAATTTGGGCCAGGAGGGGCCGGGCCCTCTCACTTCTCACC